>NZ_JAQIBD010000003.1 GCF_030347965.1 Sulfurovum zhangzhouensis | reverse complement strand
TCCCCTTTTTCCTTGTACCCCGGGCTCTTCGTTTACTTTATGATGAACATATAATTAGGTGTATGGTTAAGTAACATATTTCTAGTTATGTTTCTTCTTATAGAAATAGCGTTATTAGGTAGTTAAGAGCCTATTTTGCCTACTAATTTTAGTTATAAAATATAATATTTATAACCTGATATTAATTTATATAATTTTTCAAAAAAAGTTTATTTTTTTAAGTCTATCCTTAGTCAGTCTGTCATAAGATATGGGCACATGTTTTGGACAAATATAACTAAGGAGTAAACATGAAAAAAATTTTAACGGCTTCTCTTGTTACTGCAATGGCATTGACAAGCGTTAACGCTAGTTCAATCAATGACAAAATCAATGATCTTGAGACTGAATTGGCAAAACTAAAAAAAGATCTTAAAAAACAAAATAAAAAGATCAATGAAGTAAAAGCTCACGATGCTGGCGATAACATCAAATGGGGAGTTGATGTAAGAACTTCAATCGATAATATCAACTATGACATGGCTGATGGAAGAGAAGAAGGTAAAAATGACCTTATGGCTTTGAGACTTTGGCTAAATATGGAGTATGCTGCAGATAGCAAGAATATCTTCAAAGGTCAACTTTCTATGAATAAAGCATTTGGTGCTGACATGGGTGCAACTGGTAATCCTTTAACTTCTCCATTTGGTATGCGTGGTACAGGTATGGATACATTTGACTGGGTTACAAATGAAGCATTGAGCAACGGTACATTGAAAGTAAGACAAGCATACTGGCTTTACCTTGGTGATGATGCATTTGGTACAGGTATGCCATGGACTTTCTCGGTAGGTAGAAGACCATCAACAAATGGTTTCCTAGCTAACCTAAGTCAAGATGATCCAGCTCTTTCACCACTTGGACACGTAATTAACGTTGAATTTGATGGTCTAAGTTCAAAACTTGACCTTTCAGGAGTAACTGGTGTACCAGGTATGAGCTTCAAGCTATGTATGGGACAAGGTTCTACAAATGCAGCTCCATTGTTCAGTAGAATGGATGGTGCAGCATATGCTAATGATGATGCTGCTCTTGATGATGTAGCATTGGCAGGATTCATTTTTGAACCATATAATGATGGTCAATACATCGTTAAAACTACAGCATATAAAGCATTTGATGTACCAGGTTTTGCAGCAGGTACAATGGTATGGAACCCAACTTATATGACGTATATGCCAGATCCATCATCAATGAGCTTTGTAAACACAGGTGATATGCTAGGTGCGGCTATTTCTGGTCTAATTGATGGTATTACTGATGATGGTTATTTCTCAGGTGTAAAAGTATTCGGTTCATTTGCTTGGTCTAAATCTGAGCCAGGTGTTGGAAATGACAGATACTTTGATGGTGGTCCATATGATGGTATGACTATCCCAGTTGAGAGCATGTTAGGTAGTATGGATAAAGAAAGTGGTACATCTTACTGGTTCGGTACATATCTACCGGTTCTTGATGGTAAACTTGGTCTAGAGTATAACCACGGAAGTAAATACTGGAAGCCATTTACACAAGGTGAAGATACTATGATCGGTTCTAAACTTGCTGCACGTGGTGATGCATATGAAGTTAACTATACATACCAATTGACTGAAGCACTAAGTGCACAACTTAGATATGTTGCAATTGATTATGATTATACAGGAAGCGCAGGATTCTACGGTGATGGTGGATATTCTATGAAAATCGATGATCTAAAAGCAGCTGCAGCAATGGGTGATCCAACAGCGCAAGCAATGGTTCCTGGTATTGTTGACAAAGCACAAGACATTAGATTCTACATCAGATATAGATACTAATTTTTATCAAACAAAGGGAGTCTCTTCCCTTTGTTATACCTAACTCGACTCTTTTTTTCACAATTCTTCTACATTTATCTTTTATATTTATATTTATAGAAAATTGTTCTATGTATTAAAAAAATTGAGTTATAATTAGCAAAAATGAAAAGGAACACAATGAAACTAATGGCAAAATTTTTTGCTGTCGTAATGCTATTGACAGCAGGTTTGATGGCTGCAGATGCAGCAAAACATGATGTGAGAGTTTTTGTATCAGATAATGCTGACAAGAAGATCACTCCAGCAACAATTGAAGAAGCGTTTAAAGGAGCAGGATTTATTATCGCTGCAAACAACAATATGAATGCACCATTTATGAGAGACTTTAACGAGACTTCATTTGATGTATATAACCTAGCAGTTGTCTATAGAAAAGATACAGCATTGGCGTTGGCAGAGCAGTATCCTGAAATCGGACTCTTTACTCCAATGAGTATGTCTATCTATACAAAAAAAGGTGATAACACTATCTCAGTATCTTCTATCGCTCCACATGCAATGGCAAGAATTATGGGTGTTCCTGAAGACAATGAACACATTATCGCTTATGGTAAAAAAGTAGAAGAAGCACTTAAAGCGGCTATGCCAAACGGTAAGTTTATCACACTTCCTTATGAAATGAAAAATGAAAAACATGATTTCATTACACGTGTAGCATTCGAACAAGACGGTGATGACTGGGAAGAGTCAAAAGATAACTATCAAATGGGATTTGAAGGTGAGCTAGCACCACACGGATTCGTTATGGCTGGATTTACTGACCTTAACTATGATTTTGAAGAGAATGACAAAGAGTGGTTCTACTTCTATGATGTTTACTCAATCTGTAAGATTGCCGTGATCTACGAAGTAGCAAAACTTCATCCAGAGGCTGGTGCATTTGCTCCATGTTCAGCATATATGTATCAAAAGAGAGGGGAGAAAACAATCCATGTTGCATTCCCAAATGTTCATAAGTGGATTGATGCATTGAATATCACTGACAAACCATCAATTGATGTATTGCTTGATGCTCAATCAAGATTCGAAAAGATCTTAGCTACTATCAAGAAATAATTCTATTTCGTTGGCCCGGGTTAATCCGGGCCAGTCTTAACACTCTCTATTCCTTCTTTATTATCAGAAAAAATAACGTTACTTAAGATCCCAAAAGAAAGATCTCATCTTTCTCTTTTATCCATCCCTGCTTTACTACTTTAACAAAAATCCCTCTATCGTTTTTCAGAAGTTTTGGTACTCTTGGATCAATAGCTGAGAGGTGACCACACATCGTGCAGTCCTGACTAATCTCAACAATAGCACTACCTATTTGTAATTGTGAACCTACCGGAAGTTTGTATGGATTGTAATTAATGAGTAGATTCTCCCCCAATGCACTATATTCAATTTCTATACCCTCTCGTTCGACTAGCATGTAGCTATCCAATGACGTCACTAATATAGAACGATCAATATCTTTGTCATAATGTTTATCAAGTAAAATACCTTTTTCATCTACTTGAAGTTCATTTCTTGCTATAGGTTCTTTACTATCAAATGTTGATATAAATAACGCGATCACTTTTCCTACTTTGGTTGATTGCATGATTATCCTAATTATTGAAAAGTATTGTAAATGTATTTTAACATAATTGATGAATTTAATTGTGACAATTATTAATAAATTATAAGTAATCATAAAGTAAAATATCACGCGTTAACATAATAGTGATATATTATAATGATTAAAACGGTGTATTTTATTGATTAAAAATTATAATTGTCAAGAATTTGTAGAAAATTGTGTGATATATGTGTATATAGGTAATTCTTTATAAAATTTCTTGACATTTTAATTTAATTTCTAATACAATCGGTGGCAATAGTGATTCTATTATATAAACTAAAAAACGAGTACTGTTAACTACTATAAGGAGGTTATATGACTAAGATAAGTAATGCTTCTCAAACTGAAATCCAGTCAGAGAGAAGAGACTTTTTTAGGAAGACTGCGGCGTATTCTGTAAGTGCACTTGCAGCGGCAAGTGTCATGGCGCCGGTAAAAATTAACGCATCTAATACAAAAGATGATCCAGCGATCGTCGAAGAGAAACCATGGGGTACAACATTTGGTTATCCTGTAACTCACAACCTGTATGGACAACCATCTCCATATGAGCATAATGTTACAAGAAGAAATACAGAGCTTCTTTCATCAGGAAACTGGTATGCATCAATCGCAATGTGTCCGATTCATGAGCTCAATGGTATTATCACACCAAACGGACTATTCTTTAGCCGTAGCCATGGTGGTACAGCAGAGATCGATCCAAACGAACACCGTTTGATGATCCATGGACTTGTTGATAAGCCACTAGTACTTACTATGAACGAACTAAAAAGATACCCAAGTGTAAGTAGAATTCACTTTATTGAGTGTCCGGCAAACGGTGGTCCAGAGTGGAGAAATCCACAGTTCCCATCGACTCAATTTGCAAAAGGTATGATGAGTTGTGCTGAATGGACTGGTGTATACATCAAAGATATTCTTAAAGATCTTGGATTGAAGCCAAATGCAAGATGGATGTTGGCTGAAGGTGCAGACAACTCTCACATGGGTAGAACTGTACCAATTGATAAAGTACTTGATGATGCTATGGTTGTTTGGGCTCAGAATGGTGAAGCACTACGTCCTGAGCAAGGTTATCCAATCAGACTACTTGTTCCAGGTTGGGAAGGTAACCTTTGTGTAAAATGGCTATGCAGACTTGAGTTTGCTGATGAGCCGTTCTATGCTAAAGAAGAGACAGCAAAATATACAGCATTGAAACCAAGTGGAAAAGCTATCCAACATTTCTATGCTAATGAAGTTAACTCTATCATCACTTCTCCATGTCCAGAATATGATTGGAAAGATCTTAAAAAAGGTGATCTAGTTGAAATTCAAGGTCTAGCATGGAGTGGTCACGGTACTGTCGAAGGTGTAGATATCACATTTGATGGTGGTAAGAACTGGGTAGAAGCAAGTCTTAAAGGTCTTGTATTGCCAAAAGCATGGACAAGATTCAGTTTTATGTATAAATATGAAGGTAAACCATTACTTCTTGGAAGCCGTGCAAGAGATGATGCTGGTCATATTCAACCAAGCGTTAAGCAGGAAAGAGCAGTTATGGGAATTGAGTCTGTGTATCATAGAAATGCTACACATATCTGGGAAGTTACAGCGAAAGGAGAGGTGAACAATGTTCAAGTCTTATCATAAATTATTACTATCAGCAGCACTAGTTGTATCTGCAGCTACTTCTGCTGCAGTAGCGGGAGATAAAACAACTTCTCGCACATATGCAAACGGTAAGAAAGTAATTGACGGTGGTGCTACTTATCCTGTAGTAAACGGGAAAACTTCTTCTTACTATGTAAATGAGAAAGCAGGTAAAGGCGGATTTGCATTCGGTAGAAAACCTACTGAGAATGAAATCAAAGCATGGAATATCGATGTAATGCCTGATGGAACAGGCCTTCCTGAAGGTAGCGGTTCTGTAGAAGATGGTGATGCATTGTATGAAGAGAAATGTGCATCATGTCACTTTGACTTTGGTGCAGGTGGTGCAGGATATCCGGCACTTGCAAAAGGGAACGCATACGAAGGTGTAAAATCTCTCAAGAATCAAAGAACAAGCGCTGCAGTAGATGCACCTAACCGTGTATTCGGATCTTACTGGCCAAAAGCAAGTACACTATGGTGGTATGTAAAAACAGGTATGCCTCACCCAGCACCGATGAGTTTGACTAATGATGAAGTATATGCGATTGTTGCGTATATCATCTCTATCAATGAGTTGACAATCGACGGTGAAGAGCTTGATGATGAGTATGTACTTGACAGAGAGAAGTTCTTGAAGCTTAAAATGCCAAACGAAGATGGGTTTGAGCCTAAGATCGACGGTAAAGACGGACTAGAGAATGTAAGAGCTTACTTCAATGATTTCAGTAACTACGGTAACGGCACAAGATGTATGAAAAACTGTTTTGACGGTGAACCGGTAATTGCTAGAATTCAAGGTGCAGGAATCAGTGCTTATTCTCCAGAACTTTCTACTGAAAGATCTATGCCTGCTAAAAAAGAAGGTGAAGCAGAAATGCCTGGTAAAAAAGAGTATGAAGCAAGCTGTGCAGTTTGTCATGCTACAGATGCAATGGGTGCGCCAATGGTAGGTGATAAGAAAGCTTGGGAGGCTGTTACAAGCAAAGGTATGGATAAAGTATACCACAATGCACTCAACGGTCTTAATGCAATGCCTCCAAGAGGTGGTACATCATTACCAGATGATAAGATCAAAGAGATCGTAGACTATATGGTAAGTCAAGGAAAGTAATAGTGCTTTACACTATTACTTCACGATTAAATAGTAATATTATCTAAGATGCTAGCCCATTTTGGCTTGCAGAATGAATGAAAGGAATTCAAATGGAAAGAAGAAAATTTTTAGGTTTAGGTTTGACAGCTGCAGCTGTACTACCAGTGGCACTTAGTGCAAAAGATTTTAGACAAGAGAAGCCAGATGTATGGACTGCACACAAAGTGGAGCCTGCAATTGAAGCACTTTACGGTAAAATCACACCAATAGAAGAGGGTATCAAAATTCAACTACCAAAAGTTGCATCAAACGGTGGTGCAGTGCCAGTAAAATTCAAGTCTGATATCCCAGCAAAAACTGTAGCATTGTTCCAGGATGCGAACCCTGAATCTGCAGTAGCGGTATTTGATGAGCCTTCAGTTATTGATTTTTACATAAATATCAAGATGAAAGCTAGTGGTACTATCACTGTAGTTGTAGAGGGTAAAGATGGTAAGTTCTACATTGGTAAACAGTCACTAGAAGTTGCACTTGGTGGATGTGAAGGTTAATCTTCATCCAATAGTATAGATAGTTAGAGCAGAAATAGAATAAAGGATAACCTATGGCAAATATGAAAATTAAAGCAGCAGCAAAAGGTAGTGTTGTAAAATCAAAAGTAATGATTAAACACGATATGCTTACATACGATCAAGCAAAAGCAAAAGGTAAAGAAGCAAACTTCATTACACACATTACTGCAAAAGCAGGTGGTAAAGTAGTACTTGATATGTCTTCAAGTCAGTTTCTTTCAAAGAACCCACTGATCCAATTCGCATTCAGTGCTGAAGGATTGAAGGCTGGTGACAAGCTTGAGATGACTTGGACTGATCTTTCTGGACAAACTGTTACTGAAGATAAAGAGATCAAAGGTCTTAAGTAATTTTATTCTCACTGACCATTTTGGTCAGGAGAGATTATAGATATGACAGAATTACAATACTGTAGTTGTTTTATGTCTATATAATCTGAGTAATATCAAACCAGTGTATTACTTCTCTTTTTAAAGTGCTTTCTCTTCGCTTTTGAAAGTGATCTTCGATATCGAACCCTTCCTTGCCGTAACCTTCTTTATATTCATCAATAAGGGTAGCATAAACGCTTTCTTTCATGGCACTAATCTCATAAGTGATCTTTTCGTATGTCTTATTATCATGAATCACTTTTTCTCTATGGCGTTCATTTACATTAATACTACCGTATCTTTGATTTTCCGGTAGTGCCATATTCATTTCGCCATAGGCACGCATGGAGGCAAAGGTGTGTTCAAACTGGGTAAGAGGAATGTCCCGGAGATCATTGACAACAGTAGCTTCTTCTAGGGTGTATCCCCATCCCCCTGAGATAGGAAAATCCATATCAAAGGCAGACTTTATGATCTCTTTGAGGTTATGTTCATGTGTGAGTTTTTCAAAATTTTTCATAGCATTACTTTCGTATTAATTTATGATATTATAGAAAGAAATGGTTTAAAGGATAAAGAAAGAAAGAAAAAGAGGTGGACTTACAGTCCTGCCTCTTTGATAGCCTCGACTTGAGCATGTGCGATCAGTGGATCGATAATGAGATTAAGTTTACCGTTATTCATTACATCATCAAGTGCATAAATCGTAAGACCGATACGGTGGTCTGTGATTCTGTTTTGTGGATAGTTATATGTTCTGATCTTTTCAGAACGATCACCAGATCCGACCTGTAGTTTACGCTGAGAAGATGTTTCATCAAGCTGTTTTTGAAGTTCCGCTTCATAAACTCTTGCTTTGAGGATCTTCATTGCTTTGTCTCTATTTTTATGCTGAGATTTCTCATCCTGGATTGCAACAACAATACCGGTAGGAATATGCGTAAGACGTACAGCAGAGTCCGTAGTGTTGACTGACTGTCCACCACATCCGCTAGATCGGTAAACATCCATTTTGATCTCATTCGGTTTGATATCAACTTCGACATCATCAACCTCAGGAATTACTGCTACGGTAATAGCAGATGTATGAACACGTCCTTGTGTTTCTGTATCCGGAACACGTTGTACACGGTGTGTACCTGCTTCATACTTTAGTTTGGAGTATACACCGTCACCTTTGATCATTGCGATCAATTCTTTGTATCCTCCGGCAGTACCGTCACTAGAACTTACAATTTCTACTTTCCAGCCTACAATTTCAGCGTAGCGTGTGTACATTCTAAATACATCTGCAACAAAAAGGGCACTCTCATCCCCACCTGCTCCTGCGCGGAGTTCTAGATAGATATTCTTATCGTCGTTCTTGTCTCTTGGGATCATAAGAACCTTGATCTCTTCTTCTAGCCTAGGAAGCATTGGCTCAAGCTCTGAAAGTTCTTCTTTTGCAAGATCTCCAAGTTCAGGATCGTAAATAAGTTCTTTGTTCTCTTCGATTGAGTCAGCAGTCTGTATATAGAGTTTGGCTTTCTCGACTAGTTCATTTAGCCCGGCCTGCTCTTTACTTAGCTCAGTCATTCTGTTGATATCACTTGCGATGTCAGGTGAGCTTAACTGTTGAGATATCTCTTTATGTCTGTCAATAAATGGTTGAAGTTTTTCTTTGAACATTGGGTGTTCTTTGTGTTGGAATTGTCAGATTTCCCAGAGGGAAAATCTGATATAATAGAAAGAGTGAAGCGTAAATTATGCTTCGATAGCGTTTACCATCTTGTGAAGACGGCTTACTTTTCTTGCAGCAGTAGTTTTCTTGATGAAACCTTTGCTTACCATTGAGTGGATTTGCTTGTTTGCAATTTTAAGTGCATCTGTTGCAGCTGCTTTGTCTGAAGCATCTACAGCGCTTTCCACTGCTTTAGTGATGTTTTTAATTCTTGTTCTATAGTATCTGTTTCTTTCTGCTCTTTTTGCAGTTTGAATGATACGTTTTTGTGCTGATTTATGGTGTGCCATAACTATCCTTCTTATAAATATTGTGCGAATATTATCATGTTAAACTTAAAATAATATTAAAGTGAACAATTGTTCATTACTTAATTGTTTATGCTATTTGGGTAAAATATGTCAAAATTTCTCTAGGAAGGATAAACCTTGACACTATTTGGTACTGATGGGGTTCGCGGAAAAGCAGGAAAAAAAGTAACGGCTGAGGCATCTATGCGCCTGGCAATGGCTACGGGAATATATTTTAAACAATTTGCTAAAACTAACAAAATATTGGTTGGTAAAGATACAAGACGTAGTGGTTATATGATTGAAAATGCTATCGTATCCGGTCTCACTGCAGTTGGTTTTGATGTGATTCAGATAGGGCCTATGCCTACTCCGGCTATTGCATTCTTGACTGAGAACATGCGTTGTGATGCGGGGATCATGATTTCTGCTAGTCATAACCCGTACTATGATAACGGTATCAAATTCTTTGATTGTGACGGTAATAAGCTAAACCGTGATAAAGAAGAACAGATTGAAAAGATCTATGAAGATAGTGCATTGATCGCTGCATCTCAGGCTACAGAAAAGATGATCGGAAAGTCAAAACGTATTGATGATGTAATCGGTCGTTATATCGTACATATCAAGAACTCTTTTCCTAATCATCTCACTCTGGCCGGTAAGCGTATCGTTATTGACTGTGCAAATGGTGCAGGTTATGTGGTTGGACCAACGATACTGCAGGAACTGGGAGCAGATGTAGTAGTGATCGGGGATAAACCAAACGGCTTCAATATCAATGAAAGCTGTGGCGCAATGCATCCGGAGGTACTGGCAAAAGCAGTACTGGAGTACCGTGCAGATATAGGTATTGCACTGGATGGTGATGCCGATAGGTTGGTCGTAGTGGATGAAAAAGGTGATATTGTTGATGGTGATAAACTTATGGCAGTACTTGCTACACACCTAAATAGACAAGGAGAGCTAAGAGGTGGCGGTATGGTAGCAACAGTGATGAGCAATAAGGGATTGGATGAATATCTTCAGTCACAAGATCTCACTCTTTACCGTTCAGCAGTAGGGGATAAACATGTCGTAGAAATGATGATGGAAAAGGGTATGAACTTCGGAGGAGAACAGAGCGGGCATATTATCTTCTCTGATTATGCGAAAACAGGCGATGGGCTTTCCAGCGCACTGCAGGCTTTGGCATATTTGGTGAGTGAAAACAAAAAGGCCAGTGAGGCATTCAATCCGTATGAATCTTATCCTCAAATGTTAGTAAACCTGCTAGTGGATGAAAAGAGAGACTTTAATGAGATTGAGGGGTTAGCAGAACTTCAAGAGAAAGTAGAGAAATTAGGTATGCGTCATCTCTTTAGATATTCAGGTACTGAAAACAAAATACGTCTATTGCTTGAAGGAAAAGATGAAAAAGTGCTTGAAGAGATGATGGAAGGGTGTGTAGCCTTTTTCAAAAGGGCACTAGCATAATGCGTGGTATTTTTATATTTTTATTGGCTGCAATAGGTACATTTCTCATCGATCAGAGTATCAAATCAATCTTTATAGAGGGGTATTACCGTGAAGGTTCCTGTATCGATCTGGCATTGCACTATAACAAGGGTGTAGCATTTTCATTATTTGCCTTTCTTGGTCCTTATCTTAAGTGGATACAAGTAGTATTGATTATGGGGATAATTGCTTTTGTGATTAAAGAAGGATACATGAAGCGCTATGCTTTTCCTGTCGGTCTAGTCATTGGCGGTGCGATAGGAAACCTATATGACCGTTTTGTACATGATGGTGTGGTAGATTATGTTGCCTGGCACTGCGGATTTGAGTTTGCTGTGTTTAACTATGCAGATGTAGCTATCGATATAGGTATCGTCTGGATGCTGGTGATGATCTATTTCTTCCCTAAAAAATCAAGAATTAAATGAAACTGATTTTAATTTTATTTGCCTTTTTCTCTGTTCTTTATGCAGAGATACGTTCTGTTGACATTACCCCCCGTTTTAAAAGCGATCAATATTCGGGAATAAAGATACTTGATCAAAAGTATCTTTCCTATAAGCAGATTGGGGGATATGGATTTTCTGAACTCTCAGATCTTACCTATGATCCAAAAGAGAAAAAACTTTTTATGATCAGTGATGAGGGAAGACTCTTTACTTTTCATGCAATGTTTTCTGATAAGATCGATGTTTTAAAGCCAATCAGTGCAACACTTATCACCAAAGAGAATGGAAAGAAGTTTAAAAAATGGAGAAGAGACAGTGAGGGTATTTGTTTGGGGGCAAAGGGAGGACTGTTGATCTCTTTTGAAGGGAAACCAAGACTTGGACTTTTTAGGGAGGATGGTCAACGCATTAAGACATATACCCTGCCAAAACCACTGAGAAATGCTGAAAACTATAGAAGTCAAAACAAATCACTTGAAGCATTGGCCCGTCATCCTTGGTATGGGGCATTAATGGTTGCAGAGTGGCCATTAAAAAAAGATCACAAGAAGTACCAGACAATCTATTCCCTTAGCGGAAAACAATGGCACTTTACTGCAGAACCGGAAGCTCGCAGTTCAACCACTGCTATAGAGGTGATGGATGATGGAAATATACTGGTACTGGAACGGTCGTTTACGGATTATCTAGATCCGTTTGTTATAACACTGAAAAAGGTTTATTTGGAGGGGTGTACGCAAAATAGCATGTGTAAAAGCAAGGTACTTGTCAAAATGAACTCCCATAAAGGATGGGATGTTGATAATTTTGAAGGGCTTGCACATGTAGGCAATAACCGTTTTGTGATGATAAGTGATGACAATGACAACTTTTTTCAGCGTACGCTTTTAATCTACTTTGAGGTAACAGAGTAGTTTATATTTTTTCAAGCTTTGCTAAAAGTTGTGTATGTACTTTCCCATTGCTTGCAACAATGCTTTTGTCATCAAAATCATATGTTTTATTATCTACATTACTGATCTGTCCACCTGCTTCCTGTACGATCAGGATACCGGCTGCTACATCCCATGGTTTTAGATCGATCTCATAGAAGGCTTCTACTTTTCCCTGAGCAAGATAGCAAAGATCAATCGCTGCTGCACCAAGTCTACGTATATCCTGGATATGCGGCAGCAGGTTGGTCATACAGTTGATCACCCAGTGGTACTCTACGCCTGCATTGACCTTGGCATAAGGGAATCCTGTAGCAACCAGTGCATTTTGAAGTGTATCTTGTGTGCTCACTTCAAGCCGTTGACCGTTACAGAAGGCACCTTCTCCTTTTACTGCCCAGAAAAGTTCGTCCAAAATGGGGTTATGGACCACAGCCAGTGTCGGTTCTCCATTTTCCCAGACGCCTAGTGAAATAGCAAGGTGTGGAATTCCATGAATGAAATTGGTTGTACCGTCAATAGGATCAATGTAGATCACTTTGTCATAATGGTAACTTCCATGGTGACTTTCCTCTCCTACAAGGGTATGGTCGGGGAATGCTTTTTTGAGCCGATTTATAATAAATGTTTCGGTTTTGACGTCAAATTCCGTGACAAGATCGACGATTCCTTTATGAGAAACTTCTTTATGGGAATAATATCCCTCTTTGACGATCTTACCTGCATCCAGTGCTATCTGTTTTAATGTATCTATATTCATAGTATCGATTATAGTATAATCTCTCTATGAAGAAAAAGATAATAATGCTGATATTGTCCCTAATGGTCATAATCATGGGATATTTTGGATTACAGGCTTACTCACAGGCAAAAAAGTATGAACAAAGTACGCAAAAGCTAATCATGGACAAAGATGTTTCAAAACAAGCTGAGTACCAGGCAAAAGAATGGGTGGAGAAGTTCAGTCTGGGATATTATGCAAATGAGAAACGTCTTGTACGGGAAGAGATCATTAAAGCGCAAAAAGTACACTGTTCGGAGGCAAAGCGCTATACCCTGTATGCAATGTGTATACTTATAGTAATCATGATGAGCTTTTTTGTGATAGGATTGAGGCTTTTCACTTTTTTCGGCGGTTTGTCAGCATTGGTCGTACTGTATTTTGGTCTTTTTACCCCTCTCCTGACGGTTACGATTCATAAAGAGCTCGAGTATATCGGTGATGTAGTGCTCTCTTTTGAGTCCAAAAGTCTTTTGGGCTCTGTCGTGAAGCTATGGGAGGGGGGAGATATTATTGTTGCTCTGGTGATCCTGCTCTTTTCAGTCCTCATACCACTGATCAAGACCCTCTCTTTAATGTTTGTGGCCGTGGTAATGGAGAGCAGGTTTGCACACGGTATCGTGAAGTTTTTTAAACTGATCGGTAAGTGGTCCATGCTTGATGTATTTGTGGTGGCCGTTTTGTTGGTTTATCTTACGGGTAACGGTTCGGATGTCAGTCATGCTGAGGTGCAGGTAGGACTTTATTTCTTTTTAGCCTATGTGATTGTCTCTATGCTGGTAAGTTTGAGTGCAGATAAGATGCTAGAAAAAGTAAATTAGTTTGTAAAAGAGAGATGGTGATCTTAGATCACCATCTGTACATCTTTATGTTCTTGAAAATACTTAAAGATTCGGTCACGCTCCTCTTGGCTATCAACAATACATGAAGCGTTGTATGTCGTGAATTTACCTGTTTTTGAGGTATTGCCCAATGAGCAGAGATGTTCTTTCTCTCCCATTACCTCTTTGATACAGGCCAATAATGCTTCTTTATCGCGTCCAATGATCTTAAACCCCCATTGGGTTGGGTATTCGATCTGTGGTTTTTCTTTGGTATTACCGTCTAAAATCACTGTCTATCCTTTTCTTCTAGATGAAGAGCAAAGCCCTTCACTAATTCATCTCACTAAAGCTTTGCCTTTGGCAAAAAAGAGTTAGCGATGGAAGTCGCCACTCTTGCCTCCTGATTTTTCTTCAAGCTGTATATTCCTGATCACCATGCCCTTATCAATCGCTTTGAGCATATCATAGATTGTTAGCAATCCTATACTGACCCCCGTCAGGGCTTCCATCTCCACTCCGGTCTGGCCTTTGAGCTTAGCTGCCACTGTGAGTTTGAATCCTGGCAGTTCAGGTAACTCCTCGATATCAGTTTTTACTGATGTAAGCATCAAAGGATGACACATAGGGATAAGATTGCTGGTCTGCTTTGCTCCCTGTATTGCAGCAATTACTGCAGTTTGTAAGACAGGCCCTTTTTTTGCTGTATTGGCAATGACGGCATCATACGCTTGCGGCGTTACTTCAATGATACCTGAAGCTACGGCGATACGTGTGGTATCCTCTTTGTCTGAGACATCTACCATTTTAGGTTTGTTTTGTTCATCTAAGTGTGTAAGATTCACGCTGTTCCTTTGAAATGTTTCCAAATGATTATCAAGATATTTTAACATAATTTTACAGGTAAGAAAAAATAACTGACGAAAAAAAGACATAATTGACGCTTTTTATATAAATACTATTGACTTTATACATCAAAAAGAGTAAGATGGTAAAAATGAGAAAGGAAATAGAATGGTATACGGCTATATAAGACAGCTTCATGGATTAAGCAGCCTGTCAGAGCAGCAGCGTGATATTCTCTCTTTTTCATTGGCTAATGATATTAAAATCGACAAAGAGGTAGTAGAGTATTCAAACAGACCGCTGAGAATAGAGGAGAGAAAAGAGTTTGAGGAGTTTTTACGCTCTTTAAGCAAAGGAGACAGTATTGTGGTCTCAACGCTTTCTGCATTCAGTCAGCGTGCTGAAGAGTTGATCAAATTGATTAACTGTTCACTTAGCAAAGAAGTTACATTGTATGTTGCTTCTCCAAAGAGGGTTATCACTAAAAGAACACAAATTCTTGATATATTTCCTCTGCTAAATGATATTAGAGAAGCTGAAGCATCCAAGAGTACCCAGCTAGGGCGCCCGAAAGGAAGCAGATCTTCTTCAAAGTTTGATAAATTTAAAGCACAGATCCTTGATCTCCTCAAAGAGGGGATGAGCGTAAGTGCAATCTCACGAGAGCTTGGGCTAAGTCGGAGTTCTCTTAAAGATTATATCGAGTCAAGAAATCTGAAAGAGTTGGTCGAAGGGTCTTGGTTGGAGGTCAATCTTCCAGGTGAGATAAAAGAGAGTGAGGATAGGGTTCTGATCTGTCCTTTTGAAAAAGATAAAATAACAAAAGAGGTAATGTAGATGGAAGCAACAGCTGAAAATACACCAGAAAAGGTGAATAAGAAAGATTATTTGAAGGGATGGGTGTCCTATAGAATAAAACGATATTGGTTTTATCTGGGGGCTACAATTATATCGATCATTACACCATGGATCACAATAAATGGCAATCATATCTTTTTGCTGAGCTTTGACCACAAGAAGCTTCACTTAGCAGGTGTTGTATTTGATATGCAAGAACTTTACTTGATGCCGTTTTTATTGATGTTATTGTTCCTTGGAATTTTTGCTGTGACTGCTGTCGGTGGTAGAGCATGGTGTGGGTGGGCATGTCCGCAAACAATCTTTAGGGTTATTTATAGAGATTTTATAGAGACTAAACTGCTAGGACTCCGTAAGCGTATCAGCAACAAACAAAAAGAGCCTGATATGAGTAAATTTGAGAACAAGATCAAAAAAGTAGTAGCTATACTGTTATGGTCTGCACTTGCATTGTTGGCTGCGGCAGACTTCATGTGGTACTTTGTTCCTCCGGAAGATTTCTTTGCTTATCTGGAAAACCCTATGGAACACATGGTATTAGTTAGCTTTGTGCTCGGTGTGGCTGCTTTCTTGGTCGTGGATGTTGTTTTCCTTAAAGAGGATTTCTGTGTATATATTTGTCCATACAGCCGTGTACAGTCGGTGCTTTATGATGATGATACGATCATGGCTGTGTATGATCCTAAGCGTGGTGGAGAGATCTATCAAGGACACGGTAATGATCGAAATAAAATGTATACAAAACAAAAAGACCTTCTTGCTGTGGAACCAGGAGCAGAGTGTACAACCTGTGAGAGCTGTGTAACAGTATGTCCTACACATATCGATATTCGTAAAGGACTTCAGCTTGAGTGTATTAACTGTCTAGAGTGTGTGGATGCGTGTACTGAAGTTATGGCTGCATTCAACAGACCATCGCTTGTACGTTGGTCAAGTGAAAAAGAGGCAGTAAAATATGAAGGTAAGACCAAGTACTTTAGAGGAAAAGTGATCGCATACTTTACTGTTCTGACTATAGTACTTATCGCACTATTTGCAATGGGAAGTAAAAAAGAACATATGCTTCTTAATATCAACAAAAGTACAAGACTTTATAAAACTATGCCTGGCGGAGTAGTGCAGAATGACTATCTTTTCTTGTTCCAGAATACAGATAGCAAACCGCATACATATACTTTTGAAGTGACAAATAATGATAAGATCGAGATCGTTCGTCCGAAAGATCCTATCAAAATAGGTCCTGGATTTAAATCAAAAGAGGTTGTAATCCTTGAAACAAAAGAGCCTTTGGCGCAAAGTCATGATAAGGATATTTCTATTCCTGTGAAGATCAAGGCCTATGCAATTGATGATAAAGAGAAAATTGTGATCGAAAGAAATCTGATCTTTACTTATCCTAGACTTGAAGCACTAAAAAAGTAAGAGGGTTCTTATGCAGTTTGAACCCTCGCTGGAGAGTTTGGAAGATTATAGAGGGAAAGAACGGATAGAAAAAAGATTAACAGTCTGGTTGGTTATCCTCTCCGGTCTGTTGTTAGGTGCTATTTACAGCATTATTACGCTTAACAATGTTTCACCTGGAGAGACAGTAGAGAAACATGATACAAGCGGTATATCAAAGTATTAACATTAGAGCAAGAAGGAAGTAAGAGATGTCAACTACAAAGAGAGTTTTAGTTCTAGGCGGGGGATTTGCCGGTGTAGAGGCAGCAATCTTTCTTAGAAGAAACGAAATGGAAGTAACTTTAGTAAGTGACAGAGACTATTTCTATATCTATCCGACATCGATCTGGATTCCTACCGGAGAGGTGACCAGAGAAGATGTTTCTATCCCCCTTGATAAGTTGGCCGTAGTACATGGCTTTCAACTCATCATTGACCCTGTGAGTAAGATAGAAGCCACACAAAAAAGAGTCACACTTGAGAGTGGTCGTGTGATGGAGGGATATGACTATCTTGTTGTTGCAATAGGTCAAAGCAAGATCGCTATACCAGGTATGGGAGAACATTCGCTATCTATTTGCGGTGCGCCTGAAGAAGCAACTGCATTGTATGGGAAACTAGACAAGTTGATCGTTCAGGGTAAAGGCAAGATCGCAATGGGCTTTGGTGGAAATCCTAAGGACAGTTCTGCTGTACGCGGTGGTCCTGCATTTGAAGTACTTTTTAATGTAGATACTTATCTAAAGCGTAAAGGTATACGTGATAACTTCGAACTGACATTCTTCGCACCTATGGAGAAACCGGGCCAAAAGATGGGACCAAAAGCATTGGATATGATGGACAAGATGTTCACAATGACCCATATCAAAAAGAAAATAGGCTCCAAGATTGTTTGTTTTGAAGCAGATGGTATTAGATTTGAAGATGGTACAAAGCTTGAGTCGGATCTAACGATGTTTATCTCAGCGGGTAAAGGGCATCCTATTATTGAGGCTTCTGATCTTCCTTTAAGCGAATCAGGTTTTGTTTTGACAAACGAATATAATGAAGTAGAAGGATTTGAGGGTGTTTATGCCATTGGAGATTCAGCAAACCTGATGGGTCCTGAGTGGAGAGCAAAGCAGGGACATGTGGCAGAAGTAATGGCGAGGAATACTGCTTATAACATTTTTCAACACTCTCAACAAATTGACTCCAGAGAGAGTTATATAGAGCATCTCAATATCCTTTGTGTAATGGATACCGGTAACGGTGCAGCCTTTGTCTACAGATGTGAGAAGGGAAGTAAAATGATCCCGATGCCAATTGTCGGTCACTGGATGAAAAAAGGATGGGGTTGGTACTGTAAAATGTCCAAACTAGGCAAAATTCCAAGAATCCCTGGAATGTAAGTCACGTAAAAAATCGTGAATAGTTTCACGATTTTAGTGACGAAACCGTAGCGGTGGAGCGAAGCGACCCGCGAAGGCAAGACCCACTTATGCATCTAAAGTATTTCAACCTCAATAGACCACTACAGATACAATAAAAAATAATAAAATCGAGGAATTCAATGAAACAGATCACTGTCATGGGAAAATACCCCGTATATACAATCAAAATAGAGAAGAGTGAAACAAGCTATCAAAGTGTAGATGAGGTTTTTACATATCTTAAAAAACAGGTCGATGCACATCCAATTGCTACCTATATCGGTCAATTTGATCATTATGGGCATACTGCTTCTCTTCAAGCAGGGGAGATCTCCGAAGATATCAAAGATGCGAAAAATTTTATCTGTTGTTTTGGCAAAGTATTGCCAAAGCCTGAAGTCTTGGCGGTAAGACCTCGTTCTATCGGTGTAGCAGAGATGAAAGATTCTTTTGTGGTTAGCTTTCTTGAAGCACCTAACCCAGATGCAAATGCGACAATGGAACAATGGGTGAAGGGTATTGCAAATCTATAAACCATTCATTTCATTACTTTTTGTTACTTTTTTACTCACAGGATGTGAAGAGCGTTCTACTGTTTATACAAGTTTTTGTGATCATGGAAAGGCTTTTTCTCTCTCATGTCTACGTTATCCAATGGTAGATTCTCAAGATAAAACAGTCCTGGAAAAAGCTCTTGGACTTAAAGAAGATCCCGCCTGTCCTTATTCTCTGAAACTCACAAAATATAAAATAAGTCAATGTAATAACCCAGTGGTAAAGAGTACAGGAAGCGATTTTGAAGGGTATGTACGCTTGGAGATAATAAAAGGGTTCACATGCTATTATAAGGTACAAAGTGATTATAAATTAGATAGGGATAGGGCGTTCAAAAGAGTGTTGAAACAGGCCAAAATAGACTTAATAGAAAAAAAATAAAAAAATTATTTTTTAATTAAGACTATTTTTATCCCATTTAAGGAATAATGCTTCTACAAAACAAATTAAAAAAGGAATAATTAATGGCAACAGTAACTTTTAAAAATGATATCGTATGTAACCTTGGTGGTACAGAAGTAAACGTAGGTGATACAGCACCGGTAGTAACAGTAACAAACTGTAACCCAATGCTTCAAGATGAAACAGTAGGTGGAGAAGGAAAAGTTCAACTAGTAATCGCTGTACCTTCACTTGACACTGGTGTATGTGATGCTGAAACTAGAAGATTTAACCAAGAGGCTGCTGGTCTTGAGGGTGTAGAAGTAATCACTGTATCTATGGACCTTCCATTTGCAGCAGCTAGATGGTGTGGTGCAGCTGGAATCGAAAACATTAAAGTATGTTCAGACTTCAGAAACAAAGATTTCGGTAACGCTTATGGTGTTCTTCTTGCAGACGGTCCTCTTGCAGGTGTACTTGCAAGAGTTATCTTTGTAGTTGGTAAAGATGGAAAAGTAGCTTATAAACAAGTAGTTCCAGAAATTACTCAAGAGCCAAACTACGAAGAAGCACTTGCAGCAGCTAAGGCAGCTCTATAATCTTTACAGATAACCCTCTTCGAAGGGTTATCTACCTCTTATCTCTCTCCTATTTATTATCAAGTTAGTCTACTTTGTGCTAAAATACTGAAAATTCTAAGTAATATTCTATGAAGGATAGAATCTCAGTGCAATATTTTTTATATTTAATGCTTTTGCCCCTATCACTGTTTGTTTTCACAGGATGTGCCGATCCAGATCTTAAAAAAGATGAGTATAACCTGCAGGAGTGCAGAGAAGAGTTGTTAGAGGCAACAGACTTTAAAAATGAAGGAAGTATAGACCATATCATTGTAGAAAAAGCACAAAGAAAAATGTATCTTTATAAAGGCAAAGAGGTCAAGGGTGTACTTCCTGTATCATTAGGGAAAAATCCTGTAGGGCAGAAGCAGAGGCAAGGAGACAACCGTACGCCTGAAGGTGAATTCTTTATACATAGAAAGCTTTGTTCTCCTAAGTATTATCGTTCACTCTGTATCTCTTATCCAAGACCTGAAGATATTGCAAGTGCTAGGAAAAGAGGTGTAAATCCCGGTGGAGATATTACCATCCATGCACAACCTAAATGGAATGCAGATGGAAAACAAGATGCTTATACCTTGAGTCAGAACTGGACACAGGGCTGTGTTGCTGTTACAAACAGTGAGATGAAAGAACTATGGTATGCCGTGCGTGAAGGCGTGCCGGTAACTATACGGTAGGAGGTCAGAGATCGCACGGTATACACAAAAACAGATTGACAAATACCAGAGACAAAAATATATCGGTGAGTTGGAAAAAATTGCTAAGAATCTTTTTCGTATGTTTAGAGATGAAAGCAGTACCGCACAATCCTTTATATCCAAGTTTCAAGTATTAAAAGAAAAATTGGATGAAAGAGAGCACACTCATCTTGATTCTGAATATCACAGAGAACTAAAAGCCTATATCAACAGACTATTTCAACAAACCTGTCAAAATGAGAGTTTTGGAGATAAAGAATTTGTTGATATTCGCGAGGCAGAGATGAGTAATCTTAACCGTTTACAAAAAATGAAAAATAGTGTGTCTTATAAAAAAGACAAACATAAATCAAAACATCATGAAGATTGGGAGTAAATAATGCAGATCAAATTAAAAGTTTTGCTTTTCGCATCAATATCATTGCTATGGATCAATGGGTGTAACAAAGAACCTGTAGCTTATGGAAAGGTAGATAAAACACCATATGAAACAAAAGAGTGCTTGCGTGAGCTCTCTTGTGGTGAAGAGATAGATAAGTCTTTATTGGCAGATAAGATCGTGGTGTATAAAAATAAACATCTCATGCATCTTTATCGTAATGGAAAGTTAGTTGAGGAGTTCCGTATTTCACTGGGGAAAAACGGTACAAAAGGGGATAAGATTGAGAAGGGGGACTACCGAACCCCAATTGGCAACTACACCATTGTAAGAAAAAAATGTGACAATAGGCTTTATAAATCATTGATGATATCCTATCCGAATGCAAAGGATATGGCGGAAGCCAAAAAAAGAGGAGTTGAGCCTGGCGGCTACATTACGATTCATGGCCAGCCAAAGTGGAATGCCGATGGAAGAGGTGATGAATATACTTTAGCATATGATTGGACAGAAGGGTGTATCGCAGTTACGAACAGGGCGATGGATATCTTATGGAAATCGATCCAAAACGGAGCAAAGATAGAGATTTATTCATAATAGGATAATTTTAGCTTAAATTGAGTAATGATATATTATGATATTGAATAATATTGGTAGAAAGGAGAAAATATGAGAAGGATTTTTATATCATCAGCTTTGCTTTCAGCTGCTTTACTTATGGCAGGAGGAAAAATTACACCAGAGGATATTCCTGAACTAGTACCTGCAGTAGAAGCTCCAACAAGTGATTGTTCTAAAAATACTGTTTATACAGATACAGAAACTCATTTGATGTGGCAGGATGAAGCTTATACAGATGCAGAAGACGGTGCATTTAAGAATAATGGAATTATAGGAAAAGCAGGAAATTTTCAACATGCAGCCGGTTACTGTGATGGCCTTTTTTATGCAGGGCACTCAGATTGGAGACTACCAACTTCAGATGAGCTGATGGAATTACATAGAAAGCCAGGACAAGTATTTACCAACTTCAGAGGTGAAGACTTCTGGACATCGACACCTGCAGAAATGGGAAAATATTATGTTGTGTATCCTGCAGATGCATATCGTTATGAGAAAAAAGCTAATGAAAGCAACTATATTAGATGTGTACGTTGTATAAAGGAAAATTAAAGAATTTTCACCTCTTCTATTAAGGTGATACCAAATACTTTTTTTACTTCTTCTTTTGCAAGCCTGATAAGGTAAATGGCATCTTCGAAGGTGCCGTTGCCTAGATTAACCAGAAAGTTTGCATGCATGGAGCTCCATTGCATATTCCCTTTTTTCATCCCTTTTAATCCGACAGCTTCAATAAGTCGGCCAGCATAATCACCATCGGGATTTTTAAATACAGAACCGGCGCTTGGTTGGGGAGGCTGGTTGGTTCGTAAGGAAAGAAGGGTATCTAAAAGTATTTGACTAAATCCTTCTTTGATCTCAAACCTCGCTTCTGTAGCAATACCGTTAAGTTTTGCATAGCGGTATCCATGTTCGATATCTTTGGCATCGATCCAATTTCCGTTTATTTTGACTGAGTGAAGTATATTAAATATTTCATACTCTTTGACTCCGGCATTCATCGCCAGCATCCCACCAAGTGTCCCAGGCAGTTTTGCACAGAACTCAAAGCCGGCAATATTATGTTTTCTGGCATAGGAAACAATACGTCCTGTAGGGGTAGCTGCCCCGATAGTTAGTAAATTATCCTCTTGTGTGATGGTGGCAAAATCCTTGCTAAGCATCATTAGAGGAGGAGGAGTCGGTGAGACAAGAAGGTTATTTGCCCCACCGATGAGATATCGGTCATGAGGAATCTTATCGCCTTTTTCCAATACCAGAACATCTGTTGGTTGTCCTACTTTGATACTGGAGTATTTTGAAAAATCTATAACCTTGGTGTACACTTAACTATTCCGAAGTGTTTCGTATTCTCTTGGGATGAGATAGTCTTCTGTTTTGATCGGGAACTCCCATAGCCCATGTTTGTAGCCGATTTCAAAAAGCTTATCAAGTGCTTTGATTTGTAATTTACTTAGCTCAATCGATTCATCAGAAGCATACATATCGAGGTATTTTTCAAGCATTTTATCTGAGATTCGTACCAGGGCATCTTTTTCAAGCCTGGCACAAAGCTCCTTTTTGCGCAAATTGGCTACTTTAACTCCATCAATGAGAATATTTTCTATCTCTATTGCCCGGTTAAGCGGGAGGCTTCTGCGTATTGCCATACCTCCAAGGGGCAAAGGTAACCCCTCGCCTGCAAGTTCTCCCCAAATATCCCACACTTCCTTTTCTACTTCCAGGCTCTCATCAAAATCAAGGATTGACTCGTGGATCAAAACACCTGCATCGACCGTACCGTTGACGACGGCCTCTTCGATCTCGAGAAAGTTCATGTAAACTGGACGTGCTTGTGGATAGTAGATACGAAAGAGCATAGCATTCGTCGTATATTTTCCAGATAGGGCGACCTTAAAATTACGTTTGAGTTTTTTATCTTTACGACGTATCAATTTAGGCCCATACCCCTCTCCAAAACTTACTGCAGTACGAAGCAAGGCATAGTCATCTTTGATCAGAGGGTACATACCAAAACTGATCGCACTGACATCATAAGTACCTCTCAATGCTTCTTCATTAAGTGTTTCAATATCCAATCCGATATTTTCAAATTGATAATCTTTGGTATCCACCCAGCCAAAATTGATTGCATAGTACATAAAGATATCATCGGCATCAGGTGAATGGGCTAGTTGGATAGGATTCATCAGGTTAAACTCGCTTAAATTAGTAATGATGTCATTTTATCATAAGCGTCCCTAAAAGAAAAACCTTTTACTCAAAGTGCAGGACGTATATGACTGATAGGTGAGAGGCATAATCACAAGTCTAATATGAAAATATGACAATATGACATATTTTTTTCTAAGATATCATAAACCTATTAAAATGGTGATAGAATTTCACATTAAAAGGTAAGGATCATGACTATGGCAATGGATGCAAACAAACAAAAAGCATTGGAAATGGCGATCAAGCAGATCGATAAAGCTTTTGGTAAAGGTACCTTGATGAGGCTTGGAGATAAAGAGATCGAGCCTATCGCGGCGATAAGTACAGGCTCATTGGGTCTTGATATGGCTTTAGGGATTGGTGGTATTCCTGTAGGTAGGATCATTGAGATCTATGGTCCTGAGTCATCAGGGAAAACAACGCTTTCCCTCCAGACAATTGCTTCTGCTCAAAAAGAGGGAAAGATCTGTGCCTTTATTGATGCGGAACATGCACTTGATGTTATCTATGCTAAGAATCTTGGCGTAGATACAGATAACCTGTTGGTCTCTCAGCCGGATTTCGGAGAGCAAGCATTAGATGTACTGGAAACACTTGCACGTTCAGCTGCAGTAGATCTGATCGTTGTAGACTCAGTAGCCGCTTTGACACCAAAAACAGAGATCGAAGGAGAGATGGGAGATCAGCATGTAGGACTTCAGGCACGTTTGATGTCTCAAGCCCTTCGTAAACTGACAGCGATCCTTCATAAAACTAACACAACGGTGATCTTTATTAACCAGATCCGTATGAAAATTGGAACGATGGGGTATGGAAGCCCTGAAACAACAACTGGTGGTAATGCACTGAAGTTTTACTGTTCGGTACGTATCGATGTGAGACGTATTGCAACGCTTAAGCAAGGTGAATCACAGATAGGAAACCGGGTAAAAGCAAAAGTAGTCAAAAACAAAGTAGCACCTCCATTTAGACAAGCAGAGTTTGACATTATGTTTGGAGAAGGGATTTCTGCAGAAGGAGAATTGATCGACTATGGTGTAAAACTTGACATTATCGATAAGTCAGGGGCATGGTTCAGTTATGATACTGAAAAACTCGGTCAAGGTAAAGAGAATGCGAAACTGACACTTAAAGATAATGCTGAACTACGTGCTGAGATCGAAGGTAAGATCAAAGAAGCACTAGGATTCAGTACAATCCTTTCTTCTGATGAAGGTGAGGTGGCGGAGTAAACTCCGTTATCTTAAGAAAATTCAAAATTCTCATCTATTTTCCTCCACTTTGACTAGTAATACTAGTAATAAATGAGCCCGTTTGGGAACTGAATACAATGATTTAACAGATCATATAATTCGCTTTATTGATATCTGAAAGGATTTAGGTATAATCCCAACATGATGAAACAAAAACAAATATTTTTATGTGCAATTAACAATATTCTTTCAGGAACATGTAAAGAGGATTGTAAGTTCTGTACACAGAGCGTACGATATCATGCTGATATAGAACGTTATACCTACAAAGATATAGCTAAAATCGTTGAAGAAGCAAAAATTGCCAAGTCACATGGGGCACTGGGCTACTGTCTTGTGACAGCAGGTAAAGGACTAGACGATAAAAAAGTTGATTTTGTTGCAAGAGCAGCACAAGCGATTAAAAAAGAAGTAGATGGATTAAACCTGATCGCTTGTAATGGTACAGCGTCTATTGAACAGCTTAGATATTTAAAAGAGCATGGTCTTGATAGTTATAACCATAATCTTGAAACTTCAGAGAGATATTATCCAGAGATTTGCCAGACCCATGGTTGGGAAGAACGTTATAATACGTGTGAAAATGTAAAGTCGGTAGGACTGGCTCTTTGTAGCGGGGGAATCTTCGGAATGGGTGAAAGTGAGCAAGATCGTAATGATCTTCTTGATGCTATAGCTTCACTTCATCCGGAATCTTCACCGTTGAATTTTTATCACCCTAATCCTGCTTTACCTATCAAGGCACGGAATATAGAGTTAGATGAAGCGGTAGAAGTGATCCGAAAGGCACGTAAGCTTTTAGGAGAGGAGAAGCTTTTGATGGTTGCCGGGGGAAGGGAACTTCTCTTTAACGGTAAAGAACATCTGATGTTTGAAGCAGGTGCCAATGCTATGGTCATAGGTAATTACCTGACAACCACTGGAAGTGAACCATTTAAAGATAAGAACATGCTTCAAACACTAGGGTATGAAATAGCAACAAGTTGTGAAAAAAGCTAAGTGAAGCGGACAAAAGTATGCAAGAGAATATTCTGCTTATTTTAACATTGTCTCTACTTATATGGGGCAGTCCCTTTGTGGCGAAGATACTTCGTGTCCCAACCCCTCCTATTGAAATTATTTTGGGATCGGCTTTCGCTTATTTAGGGTTTATTGTAGAGAGCGAATATTTTGCTCTGATCGCTAAAGTAGGATTTCTTTATCTGATGTTCCTGGCAGGGATGGAAGTTGATCTAAAACAGATTACGCGAAGTTCCAGAAAAGTCATCAACACCTCAATCCTCTTTCTTTTGTTTATGGTCTTTTTTACCACTGTTACAGGATTTCTCTTTCATTTAGATACGGTAATTATTATTTCTATGTCTTTGATCTCTATAGGACTGTTGGCATCACTATCTAAAGCTTATGGTAAAGGGCAGGCGTGGATACGTATGGCTTTCATTGCCGGGGTACTGGGAGAGATTGCGAGTATTGCCGTCTTGACCATTTTTGATGCTGCGAGCAAGACAGGATTTAATATCACACTATTAGTCCATTTGGGTTATCTAATACTTTTTATGGTCATTATCTACTTTCTTTATCGTCTTTTGAACCTTCTCTTTTGGTGGTATCCGGAGCTTAAAAATATATTGGTACCAAAGTTTGATACATCAGACCAGGATATACGTCTGTCGATAGCACTCTTTTTTATTCTTATCGCAGTAATGCTTTCACTGGAACTCGAGTTGGCACTGGGTGCATTTATTGCAGGAGTTGCAATCTCTGCTTTTTTCCATCATGAAAAGAAATTAGAAGAGAAAATGTCTAGTTTGGGATTTGGTTTTTTAGTGCCTTTGTTCTTTATACATGTAGGTGCATCATTTGATATTCAAGCTCTTGTAGTACCGGGAGTTGTCTCAGGAGCCCTGCTGATCACATTTTTAATGATCTCCTCTAGAATCTTGGCCGGTGCAGTATTTCAAGGTATAAATAGAAAGAAGGATGCACTATTGGTAGCACTTTCTTTATCAATGCCTTTAACGCTTCTTATTGCCGTGGCAACGATAGGGTATGAAGCCCATTTGCTGGAAAAATTACATTATTATCAATTGATTCTAGCAAGTATTTTTGAGATCTTGATCTCAATGATAGCCATTAAGTTTATCAATAGTAAAAAAATATAGGTATGAGGTAAAGAGAGGAGAAAGAAGGATGAGAGATTACTCTGCATCTACTTCTTTGATCGCTTCAAGATAAAGTTTATCTGCACTTTCTTTTGCTTCTTTTTGTTCTTGCGTGAGGTTGATATCATCTAAAACAGACTTTTGTTCAGGCTTCTCTTGCATTACAGCCATAGCTTGTTCCGCTTTCGGTTGTTCTACCTCTTTTTTTGCCTCTTCCATGGCTTTTTCTACGACAACAGCTTGCTGTTCTTGTACTTCTTGAGTTTTAGCAGTTTCTTTATGAGCTACTTGTAGCTCTTTTGATTCAGTTTGAGGTTTTACTGCCTCTTTAGCCTGTTTTTTTCTTAGACGTTCTGCCTCATATTTCTGAACTGCAATACGTTCTTCTTCCAATGCTTTTAAGCGTTTTTGCTCAGCTTGTGCCTGCTCTTCTTTAAGGGCTTTTACTCGTTCTTCTTCTCTTGCTTCTCTTTGTGCCGGAGTTAGCTCATTAAAATCATTGAAAACAGGCTGTTGAGTAGGCTGAGTTTCCTCTTCTGCCTCTACAGTCTTTACAGTCTCTTCTGTCTTTACAGCTTCTTTGGTGGAAGATTTCTCATCTAAAACTTCCTCTTTTATCTCTTGTGATGGTGAAGCGTTTTGATCTGTTGACTGTACTTCATCAGTTGCATTGTCTTCTTCTATAGTATCAAGATCCTCATCAAGCCCAAGGTCTTCTTCGGTACTAGACTTTCTCAGTTCTGAGATTAAAGAACTCTGTTCATCATCCAAATTTTTAAGATTTGTTTTTAGATCAAACGGGTTATCAGATGCTTCTAACCCCATGCATAGTAGTGCAACTCCTATAAATAAATACCGCTTCATATTTTACTCCTCTTTCAGTTCTCACTGGGTTCAAGCTGCTTAAGCTCAAAGTACTCTTTTTGAAGTCTTCTGTTTTCAGCCTTTAAGGCTGTTTTTTTATAAATTAATGCCTCTTTTTTTGCTTTTAGATGATCTAAAACCGTGAGTGAATTTTCCCCATAGATTAGAATACCAAGATAGATGCCAAAAAGCAACAACACAAGCAGACCTATCAAAAAAGTTTTGATTGATAAACCTGCGATTTCCCCTGCTCTTTGTATCCCTTCCATCTGGTTATTTTGCAAACGGCTCCGCACCTAGGTATTCAAACTGTCCCAACTCAGCTTCAATCTCAAGCAGTCTGTTGTACTTAGCAATTCTATCACTTCTTGCTGTAGAACCTGTTTTGATCTGACCTGTATTTAGTGCCACGGCAAAATCTGCGATGAATGTATCTTCACTCTCTCCAGAACGGTGCGACATTACACAATTATACCCACTTCTTTGGGCAAGTCTGATTGTCTGCATTGTTTCTGATACTGAACCGATTTGATTTGGTTTGATCAAGATAGCGTTAGCAATACCTTTATCAATCCCTTCAGCAAGGATAGATACATTCGTTACAAAAAGATCATCACCGACAAGTTGTACTTTGCTTCCGAGCACATCAGTAAGCTCTTTCCATCCGTCCCAGTCATCTTCACTCAGACCATCTTCGATTGATACGATAGGGTATTTTGCGCAAAGGTCGGCATAGTATGCTACCATTTCGGAACTTGTAAGTTCTCTGTTCTCTGATTTAAGTACATATTTGCCGGCATCATTGATCAGCTCACTTGCAGCAACATCTAGTGCTATTGCAATTTGCTCTCCAGGTTTGTATCCAGCTTTTTCAATTGCTTCCATGATAACCTGGATTGGCTCTTCGTTTGACTTTAGGTTTGGAGCGAATCCACCCTCATCACCAACTGCCGTACTCTCACCCATCCCGTCAATGATCTTTTTGAGGTTGTGGTAGACTTCAGCAGCAGCTCTAAGTCCTTCAGAGAATCTGTCAAATCCTACAGGCATTACCATATATTCTTGAAAATCTACAGAGTTGTTTGCATGTTCTCCACCATTGATGATGTTAAGCATCGGTACAGGCATAGTTACACCGTTCGCCCCGCCAAGATATCTGTAGAGAGGCATCTTCATACTTGCAGCTGCTGCACGTGCTACTGCCATAGAGACACCAAGAACTGCATTTGCCCCAAGATTGCCGTAGTTATGCGTACCGTCAAGTTCTTTCATAGTAAGATCAACTTCTGCTTGATTGTACGGGCTCATTCCTACAAGTGCATCATAGATCGGTCCGTTTACATTTTCACATGCTTTTTGAACACCTTTGCCCATATATCTGTCGCCGCCGTCACGAAGCTCCAGTGCCTCACGTTTACCGGTACTTGCACCACTTGGTACGATTGCGCTCGCTACAGTTCCATCACTTAGGCTTACTCTAGCCCTTACGGTAGGATTTCCCCTACTATCCATTACCTCGTCTGCTACGATGTCATCGATAAAAACCATCTTTTTCCTTTATGTCTGCAATATACTATTTTAAATGCTAATATTTTATCGAATTTTTGCTGATAGGTGATTAGTATTAAATAATCTTATACAAATAACATGCATTAAGTAGACGTAAGAATTATTAATCATTGCCATTTTAGAAGTGAAATAACATTTAGGTGTATTATTTTAAACTTTTTTTCACTTTTTTGATTTCTTGTTTAAATTGTTCATGAGCGTCATTCTGTATCGTTTTTTGATATCTAAGTTGATGATAGAGCGTATTGAGAGCGGATAAAGGGATATACTCTGTTTGTTCTATCCTGATGAAATATCGGTTAAGACTCTCTCCGGGAAGTTTTGCGAAGCCTAATTTTTCAAGTTTTTGAAGAAGAGGATCGAGTGTACACTGAAGCGTATCTCTACAACGTGATTGATTGAGCAGGTAAAGGATCAAGATCAGCAGGGCAATCAGCAGTAAGAAACTGGAAATGAATTTGACTAAAAAAACAGTGTCTGTTTTCAGGTAGGAAAAGAGCTTTTTTTGGCTTAGAGAACTATATTCCAAGATCCATGTATCTATTTGATATTTAATATAATGCAGGTATAAATTGATCTTCTCCCAATTACCTTTTTTGTTTTGAAATGATTCCAGGTTATTTTCTTGGTTTGTATTATCTTTGATGTGGCTTGCAAATGACGTTGTCTCTATTCTACGCCAGTAACCGTCTAAGTAGACTTCGACCCAGGCATGTGCATCACTTTCTCTGATGATGAGGTAATTCTCAATGCTGTCTGACCAATCCGGTTTGTACCCGGTTACGATACGGGTGGGAATGCCAACCATCCTGGAGAGTGTTGTGAAGGCTGCAGCAAAGTGTACACAATATCCCTCTTTTGTATCAAACAGAAAGCTATCTGTTGAGTTGTTCAAATCAAACGGTTTTGGTTTAATGGTATAGGTGAGTTGCTGGGCTTTAAAGAAGGATTGGACCTCTTTAAGCCTTAGATGCGGATCATTAAACTTTGTTTTAATGGTCTGTGCAAGCATTTGCGTTTTTGGATCACTCTTAAGGTCATAATTTAAAGCAATTTCCTTCAGACTCTCAGGTAATGTACCTTTGTAGCTAGATTGCAATACAGAACCTGCATTATAAAGAAATGTCTCTTGTATGGGTTTGGGCATTGTGCTTTCAAGATGAAAGTCCAGCTTGGCGTTTTTTGGGAGTAATATCGGAGTGTCAAGCAGGTAGAGCCACCGTTTGTTTGTAGGATAAAGGGTTACTTTATAGGTGGTTATTTTCCCTGTGGGAAGATCAGGTTTAAAAGGTATTTGTGGAGTGGTTAAAGGTCTCCATATATTGTTGATTTTATTATAAAGTACGCTTCCTCTAAAATAGAGATTTTCAGGGGAGGGTATCTTATCTTTGAAGCCTACCTCCATAACAATACGCTGCGATGGGACTAGCAAAGCATTCTCATCCAGATACATGAGTCCATCATGCCCGCTTCTATGTGTCAAATCCCCTTTAAATCCATATTTGGCATGTTCAAAAGAGATACGTGGGAAAAAGATAAAAAAGAGTATGACGATAGGGAGTGAAACGATATAAAGCATAGAAGAGATTCTCAGTGACGTATAGACATTCGTTTGCATAATCTGCCAGAGCAGCATAGTCGTCAGTATAAAGACTTCGAAAACAACATAGATGAGCATCGGTATAGAGTGAAAGAAAAAGAGGCTCATCGCCAGCAGCAAGAGAGGAGAAATTTTGAGATAAAAGTTTATCTCTTTAGTAAGCCTTTGTAGTGAAATAGCTACTAAGAGTACATAAACGAGTAGTTCAACAAAAAGTTTAAGCCGTGAAAGCCCTGCAAAATTAAAGCTGCCATAAAGTGAGAAAAAAATTGCAACGGCTCCTACGATAGCTACAACAATAAGGGTGAATGCTGTAGGCTTCTTGTCTATAAGAAGAAGTATCAAGACAAGCAGCAAGAAAAACATTATAGGAAGCTTGATAAAAAAAACCAATGGCAGTAAGGTAATGATATAGGCGATATCAAGCACCTTTATTGGTGTAGGTCTAGTAGAGAGCCAGTTTTTCAAGTATCTCATCTATAGACATCCTTTTTGAGTTCAAGTTTTCTTGAGGCATTTGTACTTGGAACTCAAGATTTTGTGCTTCACACTCCAGAATCCAGAGAGTAAGCTGTGAAAGTCTGGATTCATCATTTTCTCCTGCTGCAAAAAAGTCAAAGTTCAGTTGTTCCAGCGGTATCTCATAGGCAAATTTTTTAAGGGCACTTTCTCCTTTTGCCACGGAGGGCCAATGTATTTTACTTAAGGGAGCGTTACTTGTATAAGGCGTAATCCCCTCAAAATCGCTCTCTTGTCCATATCGTCCCTTTTGACGGCTTAAAAATGCCTCCAAGCTTGTACCTTTTGGGCGGGGGTAGACGACTTTAGAGACAGCCAGCTTTAAAGGAAGAAGAAAACGAATGGTGGCCAAGGGAAATAAGCTTTGAAGCAGACAATTACCGATATTCAATTTCCCTCGCTTATCAGGAGAAAGGGATAGTGTGAATACCTCTTTGCTATGTGCTTTCAGTGAGGGGATAAGAAGGCCTTGATCCATACACTTAAGCTTTAGTGCAAAGCTTTCAGCACTTTTGTTATTGGTCAGGGCCAAGTAGATATTGGATGTTTCCTTGGCAAAAAGCCTATCAGAACTCTGAAAGGTAAGTGTGAGGCCAGACATATTGTATATTCCAAAAGGTGAAGCGACAAATGCCAAAGCAAAGACAAAAAAAAGGACGATATAGACTAAGTTGAAGTTGTGCATATAGGCCTCAAGAAAAAGGCCAAAAAGCATTAATACGACTATCAGTGAGCCAAGTGTAGCTTTTTGCTTCAGGCGTTTACGCGTCTGGTTGAGTGTTCGAAGTGATAACATCTTTGATGCGCTCTATCGTAGTTTTGCCTTCTTTGAAATGCAGCCTATGCAGACAGACATAAGGTGCCACTGCAGTAACATCATCGGGAATGGCATACTCTCTTCCATGAAGATAAGCCCATGACCGTGTCATTTGAGCCAGTGCTAGTGCCCCTCTTGTAGAAAGACCGTGTGTAAAGTAAACACCATTTCTGCTCAACGCGATAATCTCTTGCATATAGTCCAGCAAAGCCTCACTCATGTATACTTTGCTCACTGCCTCTTGTATCTCCTTGATCTGGGCAAGTGAAATGGTGGTGTCTTGTGAGATGGTTTTTGGTTTATTGTGAGCAAGGATATCTCTTTCCGCCTCACGTGCAGGATAACCGATACTCATCGCACAGATAAATCTATCCAATTGAGAATCCGGCAGTTTAAAAGTACCGACTTCTTCATAAGGGTTTTGTGTCCCCATCACAAAAAAAGGTTGTTGCAGCTCATAATGCTCACCATCGATAGTGATACTTGATTCCTCCATAGCTTCAAGCAGGGCTGATTGGGTTTTCGGCATGGAACGGTTGATCTCATCGGCAAGCAAAAACTGGGTGAAGATCGGGCCCTTTTTGAAAACAAACTCAGATTGTTTCTGGTTGAAGTAATTGACCCCGAGGATATCAGACGGCAACAGATCAGAAGTAAATTGGATTCGATTGAACTCAAGTCCGAGCAATGAAGCAAGTGCTTTGGCAAGGGTTGTTTTCCCTACTCCGGGAATATCTTCAACCAGTAGATGTCCTTTGGCAAAGAAAGCGGCAAGAGCAAGGGTAATGCTTTCCTCTTTACCATATAGCACAGATGCTACTGTCTTAACCATGGGAGCAAATTTCGCATCCAGTTCATTCATCATTTCTCCTTGGATACATCCTCACGATGTTTACACTTAAAACACTCGTAAACGTCTTTACCGCGGAGTGTCTTTATTCCCATTGTATAGTTACATTCCGGGCATTTTTTGTTTACCGGTTCGAAGTTGGCGATAAATTTACATTTTGGATAGTTCGTACATCCAAAGAATTTTCCTCGTTTCCCTTCTCTTTCTTGTAGTTTTCCTCCACACTCAGGGCAAGGAACATCCAGCTCTCTTGGAGGGTTTAGAGGTTTGGCATTTTTACATTTCGGGTAGGCAGAACATGCCAAAAATTTTCCGCGGCGGGAATCTTTTATGACCATCGGCGCTCCACATTTGTCACATTTCACATCTGTCTCTTCAGGTTGTTCAGGTTCAGTGCCGTCGGTGTTCTTTGTGTACTTGCATTTAGGGAAATTACTACATGCAACAAACTCGCCGTAACGTCCTTTTCTAAGAAGTAGTTCAGCACCACACTTTGGACACATTTCACCGGTAGGTGTTGCCACTTTAAGGCTTTTGATGCTTTTTTTGCCCTCTTCTATCTTTTGGACGAATGGGGTATAAAACTCTTTAAGTACCTTCTGCCACTCTTTCTGACCTTCCCCGATCTGATCAAGCACCTCTTCCATGTTAGAGGTAAAGTCACTGTCAACGATCTCAGGAAAATTATTTTCAAGCATTTCCGTGACAGTAAATGCAACATCTGTAGGATGGATACGCTTTTTATCAATGTCAATATATTTTCGTTGCTGCAGGATCGTCACGGTCGGTGCGTAGGTACTTGGACGTCCGATACCCAGAGATTCAAGCTTCTTGATAAGACTTGCTTCGTTATAGCGTGCCGGCGGCTCGGTAAAGTGTTGTTCTTGTTTGATATCATCAAGGCTGACACTTTCCCCCTGAGTCAGTTCAGGCAAGAGTTTGTCTTTTTCTGTATAACCGGTAACCTTGTAGAATCCATCGAAAAGGAGTTTTCTTCCACTTGCTTTGAATATAGTTTTATCACCTTTAAAAAGGATCGTTTGTGATTCAAGCTGTGCCTCGGTCATTTGACAAGCAAGGAAACGGTTATAGATCAAAAGGTAGAGCTTCAATTCGTCACCGGAGAGGTATTCCGGTGCTGTTTTTGCATCAAAATGTACATTTGTAGGACGGATGGCTTCATGGGCTTCCTGGGCACCCTTTGATTTTGTTACATAGCTTTTTGCTTTGGATGGAAGATACTTTTCTCCAAAGTTGTTTTTGATATAGTCCCTTGCATTCTCTACAGCTTCTTTAGCCAGGTTCATACTGTCCGTTCTCATATACGTGATGACACCGGTAATACCTTGGTCAGTTTTAACCCCTTCATAGAGTTTCTGGGCAACCATCATCGTTTTTTTCGGAGAGAATCCAAGTTGTGTTGATGCAGCTTGTTGTAGAGTTGAGGTCATGAAAGGTGGAGGTGTCTTTGTCTTTCTTGTTGTCGTTTCTATTGAAAGTACGGTAAAACTTTCAGATTTTGCCGTAGTCGTTATCTTTGTTGCATCGGCTTCATTTTTGATCGAAAGCTTTTCGATTTTGAGTCCATCAAACTCATAGATGGAAGCATCGATATCTTTTTGAAATTTTGCATCAATGCTCCAGTACTCTTCAGGTATGAATGCTTTGATCTCACGTTCTCTATCCACAATAAGCTTGAGTGTAGAGCTTTGTACTCTTCCGGCACTCAGACCTTTTTGGATCTTGCTAGCAAGCAGAGGCGAAAGTTTATATCCCACGATACGGTCAAGCATACGTCTGGTCTGTTGTGCATCCACTGAGTCCATATCTACACGGCGCGGGTTTTCTAAAGCATGTATGATCGCACTTTTAGTAATCTCATGAAAAACAATACGAGGAAGATCCGTAGGGTTTTTCCCTATAGCCATAGCGATATGGTATCCGATAGCTTCTCCTTCGCGGTCCTCATCAGTTGCGATATAGACGGTTTCAGCATCTTTGGCTAGTTTTTTAAGTTCTTTGACTGTTGCATTGGCATCACGGGGGATAGAATATTTAGGTATAAGATCGCCTGTCTCATCATCAATTGTAATACCAAAAGTGCTCTTAGGAAGGTCGCGGATATGCCCTTTGGAGGCAATTACCTTGTACTCTTTACTTAGAAAATTGGTAATAGTTCTTGCTTTTGCTGGTGACTCAACGATAATTAAATTTTTCATAGATACTTACTTTATATAGTGGTATGATTTTTTGGCATTGTAACACAAAAGAGTAAAAAAGCTTAATAAGTAAGAGGTTTAGAAGGTGATTAGATCTTTTTTTACGCATGACGTGAGGTTACGTCATACGTAAAGTATTAGGAGTTTTTAAGAATTCTTGGCAGTGTAATCCCTGTTTGGCTCTGATATTTCCCTTTGCGGTCAGAGTAAGTTGTTTCACATTGCTCATCTCCCTCTAAAAAGAGTACCTGTGCGATACCTTCATTTGCATAGATCTTTGCAGGAAGCGGTGTAGTATTGGATATCTCTATAGTTATATGTCCTTCAAAACCCGGTTCGAAAGGAGTAACGTTGACGATGATCCCGCATCTAGCATAGGTGCTTTTCCCAAGACAGATAGCCAAGGTGTCTCTAGGCATTTTGAAATACTCCACGGTTCTAGCCAAGGCAAAAGAGTTTGGCGGAACGATACAGACATCACCTTTGTGGTCTACGACATTGTTCTCATTGAAATCTTTTGGATCTACAACTTCAGCATTGATGTTGGTAAATATTTTAAACTCATCAGCTACTCTGATATCATACCCGTACGAACTAAGTCCGTAACTGACTACACCTTCGCCTACCAATCCCTCACAAAAAGGAGTGATCATTTCTTCGTTCAGTGATTTTTCACGTATCCATTTGTCGGATTTTAGTCCCATAATCTTCCTTATTTTCTTATAAATTCAATGATTGCACCGGTTCGCATTTTCTTGAAGTAGTCCTTCAGTGCTTTTTCTCTTTGTTCCTGCATCCATTTACCCGCTAGCAACGATTTGACCTGGTCAAATGCAACTGTAGATTGACCGTTCTTGGATTGGACCCTGTACACTACGTATCTGTCCCCGGCATTAAGTGGTTGTGTGAACCCTCCGTTTGGTGTCTGCATCATCATTTGCAGCAGGGTCGGGTTGAGTGTAGCCGTATCTTTGCTTAGTGGGGTACCCTCAAGTCCTTGTTGCGTTTTCATAAATGTTTCCATGGCTTGTTTTGTAGGCGCACTATACTCGATCACATCAATGCTTGTAGGCATAATGAATTCATTTTGGTGCTCTTGATAATAGGCCATAAGTTTTTCATCTGTTACTTCGGGCATCTCCTTAGCAACTTTTTGAACAAAGAACTTTTCTTTTTTCATTGACTTTCTAATGTTCGAACGATATTGTGTCCATGAAGTGCCTTGCTCTTTAAGTATCTTTTGCATTTTAGGAACACTGATATTGTTCTGTTGAGCGATCATCGCAATCTTTTTGTCAACATCACTTTCTGGTATTTCAATATCCTTGACCGCAATCTGCTGAAGTCGATCCTGGATCAAAATATCGATTGCTTCTTTTTTGGAGATATTCATCTGTTCTCTTACTGCCTTGATCTCGGCAGTTGTGATCGCTTCACCATCTACAGTGACTGCAACGGCATCTAGTACTTTTGCTTCTGAAACAGCAAAAAGCAGGCTTAGTAAAAGTATGATTTTTTTAAACATTTAGTGATCAGTCCCGGTTAAATTTTAAAAATTATAGCATAAAGGGGTAAAATTATATGGATAGTGAATTTGATATTTAAATCATTTGACATAAGAAATGAAAAAGTATACAATAAACATTCAATCATTGAATGAATACAATACGAAGAGTTTCTAGGCAAGTCACACAAGAAGAGATTGATCACCTGCAGGTAATGCAACATATCGAAACGTGCAACTCTCAACAAGAGTTAGCTCATACGGTAGGTTTTAGCGTAGGAAAAGTGAACTATGTCATTAAGGCCCTGCTGGAGAAAGGGTATGTGAAAATGAATAAGTTCGTAAAAGCCAAGAATAAAAGAGCATACAGCTACCTTCTTACAAAAGAAGGATTGAAAAAGAAAATCCGTCTCACCGAAGCCTTTATAGAGATCAAGAAACATGAGTATGAAACACTGCAAGAGACACTCAAACAAGACAAAGAACGTATATAATTTATGATAAAAAAGTTTAAATCTCTAAAAAGTCATCAAGGTTTTGTGAAGTATGCAAAGAATACCTCCTGGCTTTTTTTTGAGAGAATATTACGTATGTTGGTAGGGCTTTTTGTAGGTGTATGGGTTGCAAGGTATCTAGGGCCTGAACAATATGGGCTTTTTAATTACGTAGTTTCGTTTGTCGGGCTTTTTACAATAATAGCAACATTTGGACTAGATAGTATCATTATTAGGGAACTTGTTAAAAATAGTAGCAGAAGAGATGAGCTGATAGGTACAGCTTTTTGGTTAAAATTTTTTGGTGCATTTATAGTTCTGTTAATTTTAGCTATTGCAATCAACTTTACATCCAATGATACGTATACCAATACTTTAGTTTTTATCATTGCTTCTGCAACTATTTTTCAAAGTTTTAATGCAATAGATCTCTTTTTTCAGAGCAAAGTATTAAGTAAATATGTTGTTTACGTAAATGTAATAGGTCTTTTTATTACCAGTGTCATTAAAATTATATTAATACTGAATGAAGCACCTTTGATAGCATTTGCATGGGTGATTCTTGTTGATAAAGTTATTTTGGCCATAGGATTTATTTATTTCTATATCAAAAAAGAGTCAATATATGCAATCAAGGGATTAAAGTTTAACAAAAACACGGCAATGAACCTATTAAAACAATCATGGCCTTTAATATTGAGTAGTTTACTTATTTCAATCTATACAAAAATAGATCAAGTTATGTTAAAAGAGATAGTAAGTAATGAAGCTGTAGGGTTGTATGCTGTTGCTGTTCGTCTGAGTGAAATATGGTATTTTATACCTATTATCATATCTTCTTCTCTTTTCCCTGCTATTATCAATGCAAAAAAACAAGGTGAACAGTTTTATTATGCAAGACTTCAAAAGCTATATGATTTGATGATTTGGACAGCAATCATTCTTGCTGTTTTCTTTACATTTATTAGTAATACACTAGTTGAGCATTTATACGGTTTACAGTATAAGCAGGCTGGCAATGTTTTAATTATATACGCTTGGGCAGGTATATTTGTTTTTTTTGGTAATGCATGGGGGAAATGGATGATAAATGAAAATTTACAAAAAACAGTTATGAAAATGCAAGCATTGTCATTAATAGCTAACATTATATTAAATTTGATATTGATACCGACTTATGGTATTATGGGTGCAGCGATAGCAACCTTAGTATCCTATGGAATAGGGCATACGGTATTTGCACTATTTTTTAAAAACCAAAAAATTGCAGTAGTAATGTTTTGGAAAAGCTTTAATCCTAAAAGGATTATAAATGACTTATAACATTGTTTTCACAATAGATAAAAACTATGTACAGCATTTAGCAGTGACGCTTATATCATTATTAGAAAATAATCAAGATGTGCAATTTACTTTTTTTGTGATACATAAAAATTTACCTGACAATGAATTTAAAACGCTTGAAACTATTACACAAAAATATGGATGCAACTTAAAGAGTATTGTAATAGATAATAAAATATTTAAAGATTTGGTCATAACTTACCATTTTAATGAAGTTGTGTATTATCGCCTTCTTATACCAGAACTATTAGATCTTGAGATTGATAAAGTATTGTATTTGGATGTTGATATTGTAGTTAATGGAGACATAAGAGATTTATTTTCATATGATTTAGGAACTTATCCATTGGCATCTGTGGAAGCTGTTGGATTTAATAGACACATTGAGTTAAAAATGTCTCATACTTCGAAATATTTTTGTTCAGGTGTGATGTTGTTGAATTTAAATATTTGGAGAGAGAGGAAACTGAGCTATAAAGTGGTGAGGTTTATAGAAGAAAACCCAGGCATAATTAAGATGATGGATCAGGATGGCATGAATGCAGTATTTGATGGCTATTGGTTGCCATTACATCCAAAATATGGACAACAAACTTCATTTTATCAGAATGAGAAAAAAGAAGTACTTAAACATTTTGAAGAAGAGGATTTTTTAGAAGCTATCAAGAAGCCTGCAATAATACATTATACAGGGTCATCTAAGCCATGGCATTTTAGAAATACTCATCCCTATAAATACCTATATTGGAAATATTTAAAAATGACCCCTTATAAAAGGTATTTTGCTGAAGATTTTACTTTGTTGAATCTCCTAAAATGGATGATACCAATAAGCATAAAAAAGTTTATAAAAAGTAGAATAACTTTGGTGTAAGACAAATATATAAAAGGTTGATGCATATGAAAGGGATAATTTTAGCTGGGGGTAGTGGGACGAGACTTTATCCTACAACAAAATCAATTTCAAAACAGTTGCTTCCGGTTTATGATAAACCTATGATCTATTATCCTTTGTCTGTATTGATGTTAGCTGGCATAAAGGAAGTTTTAATTATTTCAACACCGCAAGATATCGGCAGTTTTGAAAAGCTTTTGGGAGATGGAAGTGATTGGGGCATAAAGTTGACCTATAAAGTACAGCCATCACCAGACGGAATCGCCCAGGCATTTATTATCGGTGAAGAGTTTATCGGAGGGGATAGTGTGTGTTTGATTTTGGGTGATAATATCTTTTATGGGCAAGGGTTTACTCCGATGCTTAAATCAGCAGCTTTGCTTCAGGATGGTGCGGTTGTCTTTGGCTACCAGGTAAGAGATCCGGAAAGATTTGGCGTAGTGGAATTTGATAAAAATAAAAAGGCTATCAGTATAGAGGAAAAACCCAAAAATCCTAAATCAAATTATGCAGTAACCGGACTCTATTTCTATGATAATGATGTTATAGAGATTGCAAAGAGCGTAATGCCATCAGAGAGAGAGGAATTGGAAATCACTTCTGTAAATCAGGCATATTTACAAAGAGGAAAGCTGAAAGTTGAACTTCTCGGTCGTGGTTTTGCCTGGCTTGATACAGGTACACATGATAGTCTTATTGATGCGGGACAATTTGTTCAAACTATTGAACACAGACAACGATATAAGATAGCGTGTCTTGAGGAGATTGCTTATAGAAATGGATGGATTACAAAAGAAAAAATACTTGAAATTGCAGAACCATTGGCTAAAAATGGATATGGAGAGTACCTTTATAGTCTGATAAAGGAAGTGGATGTTTAGCAAGCAAAATAAGACAATCCTCATCACAGGCGGCGCTGGATTTATCGGAAGTAATTTTATCCCATACTTTTTAGAAAAATATCCATCATATAACATCGTAAACCTAGATGTATTGACCTATGCAGGTGATCTTTCAAATTTAGGTGAAATAGAAGGTTTAACGAGATATAAATTTATTAAAGGAGATATCTGCAATAGAGAATTAGTGGAATTCATTTTTTCTGAATATGATATACGAGGTGTGATTCATTTTGCAGCAGAATCGCATGTAGATAACTCTATTAAAAATCCGGGTGTATTTATAGAAACGAATGTCAACGGGACATTTACATTGCTTGATGCTGCATATAAATATTGGATGGAAAAACCATTTTATGTTAAAACGGGATATCAAGGATGCCGGTTTCATCATATATCAACTGATGAGGTATATGGGACATTAGGACAAACAGGGCTTTTTCGTGAGGATACACCATATGCTCCAAATTCTCCCTATTCGGCGAGTAAAGCATCCAGTGATATGATAGTAAGAAGTTATCATGAGACATACGGAATGGATACGGTCATCACAAATTGCTCAAATAATTATGGACCAAAGCAACATGATGAAAAGTTGATCCCGACTATTATCCGAAATGCATTAAATGGTACTGCAATTCCAATCTATGGGGATGGTCAGAATATTAGAGATTGGTTATATGTCTTAGACCACTGTAATGGAATTGACTTGGCCTATCATAACGGAAGAAGCGGAGAAAGTTATAACATAGGCGGGAGAAACGAAAGAACCAATCTGCAGATAGTTGATAAAGTGTGCTCCTTATTGGATCAAAAAGTACCACGAGAGAAAAGATATAAAGATCTACTGATGATGGTAGAGGATAGAGCAGGGCATGACAGAAGATATGCCATCGATGCATCTAAGATTGAAAAAGAGCTGGGATGGAAAGCGGATGAAAACTTTGAGAGCGGCATAGAAAAGACAGTTGAATGGTATTTAGAAAAATACATTGTAAGATAAAGGTAAGTATATGATAGTTGGAAATGGTTTGCTGGCAAATGAGTTTCATAAATACAAAGAGAAATATGAAGATTATTGTATTTTTGCCAGTGGAGTTTCTTATAGCACTTGTATATCAGAAGTTGAGTTCGATCGAGAACTTAATTTATTAAAAGAACAAGTTTCTTGTGCAAAAAAACTAGTTTATTTTAGTTCTGAAAATGTATTAAGTAATAGTGATTCAGAGTATTCACAACATAAATTAAACATGGAAAACTTTATTAAAAACAATTTTCATGATTATTTGATTATCAGACTACCAAATGTGATAGGAAGAGGTGGTCATAAAAAAACTCTATTCAATGTATTGTATGAAAAATTGCTTTCGAAAGACAAAATAACACTTTATGAAAATGCCCTTAGATTTATAATTGATGTAAGTGATGTAGAGTTTTTTACAAAGATAATACTTGAAAAAAATAATGTCAAGATATGTAATATGACTTTTGATAAACCGGTCAAAGTAGTGAAGATATTCAATACATTTGAAAAAGTTTTTAATATCAAATTTAATAAAAGCATCGGTACTGAAGCTAGGCGATTACATAGAATAAATAACAACTATTTTCAAAATCTTCTATCTGAAGTTGGTTATGATTATGATGAAGATATATACTTGGAAAAAGTGATAACGAAATATTATTTGGATCAAGATTTTAGGGGACAGGTCAATCAATAATGTTATTAAATATATTTATTAGGGATAGTAATGTTACAAAAAATTAAAAAAATAGTAAAAGTTTTAACTAACTTTAAATTATTAAAGCAATTAATTAATTTAAATGAATCAGGGTATTTGTATGAAATTGGTTGGATCAACTCATTTAAGCATGAAATGCCTATAGACAAAGATGGTAATCCATTGCCGTGGGTTACGTACAGTTTTATAGATTTTATTACTGATAGATTAAATAGCACTATGAATATTTTTGAATATGGCTCTGGGAATTCAACATTATGGTATGCCAAAAAAGTAAATGATGTAACATCTGTTGAACACGATAAACTTTGGTATGAAAAGATAAAAAAACTAATGCCAAAGAATGTTTCTATGAATTATCAGTCATTAAAATATGATGATGAGTATTGTCGTTTTGCAAATACGATTGATAGAAAATTCGATATTGTAATTGTAGATGGCCGGGATAGAGTCAATTGTATTAAAAATTCTTTATTTTCTCTCAAGGAAAGTGGTGTAATTGTTTTAGATGATTCTGAAAGACCTTATTATCAAGAAGGTATAAATCATTTATTAAGTAATGGTTTCAAAAAAATAGATTTTTGGGGAATAAGTCCTGGGTTGTTCTATAAAAAGAGTACAACATTATTTTATAAACAAAATAACTGTTTAGGTATTTAAATGAACTTGGCCCCAATAGTACTTTTTGTATATAACCGTCCATGGCATACACAACAGACAGTTGAGGCATTGCAAAAAAATGAATTAGCCAAAGATAGCGAACTTTTTATTTACAGTGATGAGGCAAAAAATGAAAATGCCCGGGAAAATGTAGATAAAGTTCGCAAGTATATAGATAAAATTGAAGGTTTTAAAAAAGTCACTATTATAAAAAGAGAAAAAAACTGGGGACTTGCAGACTCGATTATCGATGGTGTTACGAAAATCATTAATAAGTATGGAAAGGTAATTGTGCTTGAAGATGACTTGGTGACAAGCCCTTATTTTTTGAAGTTTATGAATGAAGGGTTGGAAGTTTTTCAAAAGAGAGAAGATATATTTTCTATCACAGGTTTTAGCTTTTCATCTTCGTTTATGAAGTTTCCTAAAGGTTATGAAGAAGATATTTATTTAAATATCCGTCCAATGTCTTGGTCGTGGGGGACCTGGAAGGATAGATGGCAGGATATAGACTGGGAAATAAAAGGCTTTAACGACTTTGCCAATAACAAAAATGCGATAAATGAATTTAATAAAGGCGGGACCGATTTATTTGGTATGTTAAAATTACAAATGGAGAATAAACTTGATTCCTGGTATATTAGATGGACATATAATGCATATTTAAAGAAACAATATACCGTTTATCCCAAAATATCTTTTGTGAATAATGTAGGTCATGATAACAGCGGAGTACATTGCAGCGTAGATACAAAGAATATTTATTCTCATACAGAATTGAATAATAATTCAAACTTTGTACTGAATAATGATATTACGTTAAATAAGAAAATAATAGATAGTTTTAACAAAGGATTTAATGTAAAATTTAAATCTAAAATAAAAAAATACATAAAAAGGTTATTTAAGATTTGAAATGGCTAATGAAAAATCCTTTAACCACTTGGTTGGCAAGGCTTGTTAAATCAAAAGTACTGGAATATAAAAATAAAGATAAAAATCTTAAAATCGGATATATGTCTAGTGTGATGAATTGTAAGTTTGGTCAATATAATACTATCTATGACAATGTATTTCTAAAAGAAGTTTCACTCGGTGATTTTACATATGTTGCGAATGGTACTAATATAGTAAATACCGATATCGGTAAGTTCAGTTCTATTGGACCTGATTGTAAAATCGGACTTGGAAAACATCCAACAGAAACTTTTGTATCAACACACCCTATATTTTTTTCAACTTTAAAGCAAACACAAATAACTTTTGCTGATAAAAACTATTTTAATGAGTTTGAGCATATTTCTATTGGAAATGATGTGTGGATAGGTGCGAATGTAATAGTCTTGGATGGCGTGACTATCGCAGATGGTGCCATTATCGCGGCAGGCTCAGTAGTGACCAAAGACATCCCCCCTTATGCAATTGCCGGAGGTGTTCCCGCAAAAATCATTAAGACCCGATTTAAAGAAGAAGATATTTCCAAATTAGCAGAATTTAAATGGTGGGATATGGATGTAGGATATTTAAAAAAGAATTTTAAATTGTTCCACAATATAGAAGATCTTTTAAATGCGGAATGATTTAGGATACAAATAGTATGAATGATTTTATAAATATCGATACGGTTTATAGTACAACAAGGCTTTTAACAAAAGAACAACCTCTCTTAAAAAGTAATTCAGATGATAAGTTTGAAACGATTTTATTTTTGCCGGAGGGTAACGATAGAAAAGATGAAGGCGGGTTAAGAACCAAGGGAATATATAAATCCTCATATGAAAAAAAACCATTAGTTACGATTATTACTGTTGTGTTCAATATGCATGAACATATCGCAACAACCATACAAAGTGTTCTTGATCAAACGTATGACAACATGGAGTACCTTATCATAGACGGGGGATCTACGGATGGTACTATTGATATCATCAAAGCTTACGACGATCAGATAGACTATTGGGTGAGTGAAAAAGATCTTGGGATTTATGATGCGATGAACAAGGGGCTTAGATTGGCAACGGGTGAGATTATCGGTATTCTCAATGCAGATGATGCCTATATCAATGATGCAGTAGAAAAGAGTGTACAGGCATTGCACGGTTCCGGTGCTGACTATAGTATAGGAAAGATAAAAAAAATTCCTTCTCAAAGGATATATAGCCCTACCTATCCGCTTGAACAGGGGAAGGTATATCAAGGCATGATGTATCCGCATATCGGTGCATTTATAAAAAGAGATGTTTATAAGCAGGTAGGTCTATTTGATACGAAGTATAAGATTTCTGCAGATTTTGATGTAGCTATGCGGATATATAAGAAGGGGTTTACTGAGGTACTGGTCCCGTCCATCATCGGTGAAGTACTGGAAGATGGCGTCAGTGCAGGGATGAGAACAAAAAAAGAAAATATGAAGATTGCAATTTCTCATGGGAAAAATCCTCTATTTGCATATAATTATTATTTGGTCCAGATGGCAAAAAGTTATATCATCCGCTTTTTGCCAGATAGTATAGTTGATAAAATCCATTCGAGAAAAAACTTTTCATGAAGTTAAATATCTTAATATCAACCATTGATAATAGAATTTTAAATTTAAAAAATATACTACAAACATATGATGCAAACATCACGTATATCATTAGTCATCAGGTCACTCAAGATTTAAATCATGAATTAGAAACCTATATAGATGTATTATCACATAGAGATGATGTGGTCTATGGTAGATTGCCCAATAAGGGTGTTGCCAAAAACAGGAATAATACGCTGAGATATTTACAGCCTTCTACCGTTTCTTTGATCGTGGATGATGATGTTATATTATGCGAAAATGCTTTTTATAATGTACTTCAGGCTTTTCTTGAAAATCCTTCTGCTGACTTTATCTCATTTAAAATTTTGGACTTGGAAGATAAAGACTTCAAGTCATACCCTAAAGTAAAACAGTGGCATAGCTTACGTACGCTTACAGGGATAGGAACGACAGAGGTTGCTTTTAAAAGTGACTTTGTCCTCAGTAACCAAATACGATTTGATGAAAGGTTTGGTCCCGGTTCAGATATTTATCCTTCCGGTGAGGACTTTATCTTTGCGATGGATTTATATAAAAGAAAAGCAAAAATGCTGTATATCCCGATACCTATTGTAAAGCATCCGCATGACAGTACAGGCAATGATTGGAATTCAAACATAGTGTTTGCCAAAGGCGCAGTATTTGCAAGGGTCTTTGGATATCTATCTGTTATTGTAGATGTGTATTTCAGTTTAAAACATCGCAAAGAGTATAAAGAGCAGTTTACATTCTACAGGTATCTTAAACGGATGTTATCTGGTAGTTATGACTATTTAAGTAGGAAATGTGATGCGTGAATTAGTTTCTATTATTACCCCTTCCTATAACAGTGAAAAGTACATTGCCCAAACCATAGAGTCTGTTTTGAACCAGACCTATACAGAGTGGGAGATGATCATTGTCGATGATAGAAGCACGGATAATTCTGACGCACTCATTGAAAGATATGCGCAAAAAGAAGAGCGTATCAAATATATTGTGCTTGAAGAGAACAGTGGCCCTGCCGTTGCAAGAAATAGGGCAATCAAGGAAGCACAAGGCAGATACATCGCTTTCTTGGATGCAGATGACCTGTGGGCACCTCAGAAACTTGAAAAACAGATAGCCTTTATGCAAAAAGAAAATATAGCATTGAGTTATACCGGGTATTACCGTTTTGAAACATCTATAGAGCAGATCATAGATGAGATCACTGTGCCTTTGAAGGTTGATTATCATGAACTTTTAAAGCAAAATATCATCGGATGCTTAACAGCGGTTTATGATACGAAAATATTGGGAAAAGTGTATATGCCGCTTATCCGTAAGAGACAGGATTTCGGTCTATGGCTGAAGATTTTAAAAGAGGTCCCTTATGCTTACGGGATGAATGAGCCTTTGGCGTATTACAGGATACACGATGATTCCATTTCAAGCAATAAGATCATCTCCAGCCAATATAACTGGAAACTTTACCGTGAAGTAGAAAAACTGCCCTGGCATAAAGCGGTTTACTACTTTGCTTGGTATACTTACAGAAGTCTTTTGAAGTACAAGTCATAAAATATAGAGAGTGAGGTATGTATGCAGTTCCAACCAATCCATGATAAAAGAGTCGATACAAAGTATCTAATTTTGTTAATGCTTGTGGCCTATGCCTTCAGTTTTTTGATCCGTATGATATGGGTATGGCAGTTCCAGGATAATCCAAGCTTCTATTGGAATGATCAGATCATGATCAATACCAATGACGGATACTTCTTTGCAGCAGGTGCGCAGCAGGCACTTTTTGATATGCATCAGCATAACCCTAGAATTCCAGATATCTATAGTTACGGCATGGTTTTCTTAACGACCTGGTTGGTAAAATTAACCCCTTTTAGTTTGGAGACGATCACGCTTTATCTACCGGCTGTGATATCCGGTTTAGTGGTGATTCCTATTATTCTGATTGCTAGATTGTATGGTGAGGCACTTTGGGGATTTTTTGCTGCTTTACTTGGTTCGATTGCATTGAGTTACTATAACCGTACGATGATCGGTTATTACGATACGGATATGTTCTCGGCTATGGCTCCGATGTTTATTTTGTACTTTTTGATGAAAAGTACGATTGACTTTAACTTGCGTAGTGCTCTATATGCTGCGATTGCTATCTCTATCTACCCGTTTTTGTATGATCAGGGGGCATCAATCATCTATGCAATGGGGATCATCTATGCACTCTATCTTATATGGTATCACCGTGAAGAGAAGTTGACGTATATCTCATTATTGCTGGTATTTCTTGCGATGATCCCTTTTGGTCTGCCTAAACCTTATGAGTATATAGCTCATATTGTACTGGTTGTGGTTGTCTATGGTGTTCTTTCCAAAATATCGGTATCTCAAAAATATCTTATAGGTGCATCAGTAGCAGCATTTATCGCTTTATTATTTTTTGGAAATGTTTTTGGTATTATCTTGGGAAAAATGATGAGTTATATGGCTACGGGAACCAAAGCTGAGGGACTCCATTTTTATGGTGTGCATCAGACAGTAAGAGAGGCAGGGAAGATACCGTTTGATATTTTTGCAGACCGTATCAGTGGTTCGGTACCTGGATTGATCGCAGCAATGCTGGGTTATATACTGTTAGCAGTAAGACACCGTGCGTTTTTCTTGGCACTTCCTTTGATGGGTATCGGGATATTCGCACTTTGGGGTGGTCTTCGTTTTACTGTGTATGCGGTACCTGTAGCTGCGATGGGAGCAATCTACTTCTTCTATATGCTGGGAAGTTATTTTAAAGATAAAAAAGCGCAGTATGCATTGGTCTTAGCGGCTACTGCGGCACTGCTTTATCCAAATATTAAACACATTATAGGATATAAAGTCCCGACGGTAATGACTAAAGATGAGGTACAGGATCTGAAGACACTGAAAACAATAGCAAAACCGGAAGACTACACGCTCACTTGGTGGGACTACGGATACCCTATCTGGTACTACTCTGAAACCTCTACGTTAATTGATGGAGGTAAGCACCAGAATGACAATTTTATCATTTCAAAGATCCTTCAGACCACTTCTCCTGAACTTGCAGCAAATCTCAGTCGTTTGGCAGTGGAAACTTATGTAAATTCCGGATATAAGATAGTGGCGGACACTTTGTTTAAAAATGAGCAGAAGGATCAAACAGATCCAAACCTGATGCTTTCTGAGCTGGAACTGTCAAGCTACAAATTGCCTCCAAAGACAAGAGATATCTATCTTTATCTGCCGTACCGTATGCTGCGTATATTTCCAACGGTAGTTCAGTTTGGAAACCTTGATTTGACTACCGGAAAGCCATTACGTGAGCTGATGTTCTATCCGCTATCTTTAGATAGTCAGAAAGACGGGATGTTAAAATTTTCCAATGGTATTGTCATGGATGCGAAAAAAGGAGAGCTGTATCTTGGCAAACAAAAAGGTGATGTCAGGTTCTTTATCCTTACTGACAATTTAAAAAATGGTGAAGTAAATGTCAAAGCACAACAGTTTCATCCAGAGGGGAAATATGTTGTCATCTATATGCAAAGCTATGGGCAGTTTGTGCTAATGGATACAGAGACATTCCTTTCGACCTATGTACAAATGTTTATCCTGGGGAAATATAATCCAGATCTTTTTGAACTAGTGGTATCTACCCCGTATAGCAAGATCTACCGTCTCAAAAAATAGAGGAAAAGCAACTACCTCGCATTCTCTTTTTTTGAGAGGAAACGGTAGAAGAACACATAACAGACAATAAAGATCAGCAAGATCAAGATATTGGCTTTTGAATTATGCGGGAAAAGTGAGGAGAGGAGTATAAAAGGGGCATAGCCTCCAAGCAATACAAGGGAAGTGAGGGGATTATTTTTGGTAATATGCCTATAGACAAGCATATGTAGATGATAAGCATCCGGCTGCAAGGGTGAACGTCCTGCTCTCAGTTTGCGGTAGATAGAAAAAAGCACCTCCCAAACAGGGTAGCCCAAAATCGCCAAAATATACCATGGACTGATTGCCGGGTAGGTACTTGCCAAAAAGATACCTATCAGTGCCACAACAAATCCTATAAGATATGCTCCTCCATCTCCCAAAAATATTTTTCCTTTTGGAAAATTGACGATAAAAAAAGCAAAAACGGCACTCCAAACGATTAAGATCATATCAATCATCCCCTTGTCCCCTACAAGCAGTGCTGTGTGCCCAAGAGAAAAGAGTATAAGGAGTGTCGCACCGGATGCCAGACCGTTGAACCCGTCGATAATATTCATGGCATTCATCAAACCGACAATACTAAAGATGCTAAAAATGATGGCAATGAGATAAGGCAAATAGATTCCAAGGCCCAGATAAGTAATAACCGAATGTGTAAGAAGTATCGCCGCACCTGCAGCGATCATTTGTAAGATTAGGCGAACCTTTGGTTGCATAGACCGGTGAAAATCTTCAAAAATACCACTTAAGAACGCTAAAATCATTGAAATAAGAAGTTTCCATCCGATGGGTGTGAAAAGGACAGCAATCATACCCAAAAGAATACCTATCCCTCCGGCACGCGGTGTTGAATCATCGTGGAATTTTTGAGGTTTTTCATCCAGGTGGGAATCAATGAACAGATTGAACTTCTTACTATATTTGATAGTAATGGTCTGTAGTGTCAAAGAGATTAAAAATGCACTGAGTGCAAGCTCCCATGCATAGGTCATGATTCGCCTTTGATTGAATTTAAAAGAGATTTTAACATAATAGCTTAATTGCACTATATTTTTAACGTAAAGATAATGCACGCTACAATCATCTGCCTCTTGGAAGAGGGGTTATATTAATAAAAAGGGGACAATATGTTCAAGAAAATGATTCTGGGTGCTTTGCTATTTGCAGGCACTTCGTTGATGGCGATGAGTGTTAGTGAGCTGAATAAAGATTCAAAAGAGGAATTGATGGCGATAAAGGGTATCGGTGCAGCGAAAGCCGAAGCGATCATAAAAGAGAGAAATAACGCTGCATTCAAATCTGTGGATGACCTTGCCCGTGTCAAGGGTATCGGAAATGCGATCGTAGAGAATGTCAAAAACGATGTGAAATCAAAACAGAAGGCTTAAGTAGTCAGACTAAGAAACTCATCCAATGACGAACCAGCTTAGAGGAGATTTCTCTTTGCTGGTGTTACACTCTCCTTTTAACCACAACTTTGTTACAATTTCACAATTTAACTTCAAGGTATTACTATGGCAGTCACACGTTTTGCACCCTCTCCTACAGGGTATTTACACATTGGTGGACTAAGAACAGCACTATTTTCCTGGCTATGGGCGAGAAAAACAGGCGGAAAGTTTTTACTTCGTATCGAAGATACGGATCTTGCACGTAACTCAGAGGATGCGCTTGATGCGATCATTAAGGCATTTGACTGGGTAGGAATGAGCTATGATGGTGAAGTGCTCTACCAATCCAAGCGTTTTGATATTTATAAGAAGTATATTCAGCAGCTTCTTGATGAAGGGAAAGCCTATAAGTGCTATATGAGCAAGGAAGAGCTCGATGCTCTCAGGGAATCGCAAATGGCAGCAGGTGAACGTCCTAGATATGATGGAAAGTATCGTGATTTTACCGGTACACCGCCTGAAGGGGTCAATCCGGTAATTCGTATCAAAGCACCGACTGAAGGAACGATCTCGTTTGTTGATGGTGTAAAAGGTGATTTCTGTGTATCTGCAGATGAGGTAGACGATTTTATTATCGCACGTAGCGATGGGACACCGACGTATAACTTTGTTGTGGCGATCGATGATGCATTGATGGGACTTAGTGATGTGATACGCGGAGATGACCATCTTTATAATACGCCTAAGCAGATCGTAGTTTATAATGCACTCGGGTTCAAGTTGCCAAAGTTCTACCATGTGGCGATGATAAACAATGAGCAGGGGAAAAAACTTTCAAAACGTGACGGTGCTACAGATGTAATGGAGTATGAGAAACTTGGTTTCTTGCCAGAAGCACTGCTTAATTTCCTGGTACGTCTTGGGTGGAGCTATGGGGATCAGGAGATCTTTAGTCTTGAAGAGATGGTAGAATTATTTGAACCAAAGAATCTAAGCAAATCATCATCAAACTACAATCTTGATAAGCTGCTTTGGCTAAACGCACACTATATCAAAAATACACCTAATAGCAGACTTGCTGATCTGCTTCATCCATTTGGTGTGGATATCAGGGAGCATGATAAGAACGAACTGCTTCTTGATGCGACCAAAGAGAGAGGAAAGACACTTGTAGAGCTTGCCGAACAGATTAAGCTGATCCTTCATAGACCTGAAGCATATGATGAAAAAGCGGTGAAGAAAGCTTTCAAAGGTGATGCAAAAGAGATTCTTGCAGAATTTGCAGAGATGTTGCAAAGTTGGGAGAAAGCACTGCATCTTCCTTGTGACTACCATGAAGTACTTGAGAAGATCGTTGAGACCAAAGAGATCGGGTTTGGTAAGATCGGTCAACCGTTGCGTATAAGTTTGCTCGGAAGCATGACCGGTTCAGGACTTGATGAGATCATGTCCATTATTGGTGTAGAAGAAACCGTACAAAGAATCAACAAGGCAATTGCTGAGATCGAGTAAGTCTGTTTCTTGAAAAAGGGAGGGGGAGAGATGAAGCTTTTACGCTATGCTGTATCACTACTGTTTATGGTCACAGGCCTTGTGCATGGCTCGGACAAATATGTCGTGGCATTTGCACAAGATACGATGGCAAATGATTTTAGAAAAGCCCAGGTACATGAGGTAATGGATACCCTTGCCAATCAACCTGATATAAAATTTATCTACTCAGACGGGGAGGGTAGAATCTCACTAATGATCAATCAGGTAGAACACTTTATCGAACAAAAAGTGGATGTACTCATCATAGGCACCAGTGATGCTTCAGCCATCGTCCCCATAGTTGAAAAAGCACATGCGTCTGGTATCAAGGTAGTGATTCTTGACCGTGGCGTCGATACAAATGCCTATACCACCTTTATAAACTCTGACAATAGAAAAATCGGTATATTGGCGGCTGAGTTCATTGCCAAACAGTTGAATAATGAAGGAAAAGTATTACTCTTTGAAGGCTTGCAAAATGCTGATGTAACACAGGATAGAAGTCAAGGATTCCTGGGCGAGATCGGTAAGCACAAAAAAATCAAAGTGATCAAACGTACCGGCAACTACCTTAGAAGAGATGCGATCATAGAGATGGAAAAGCTCATTGAAGAAGGCGTTCAACTCGATGCTGTTTTTGCTGAAAGCGACAGTATGTTAAGCGGTGTACGTACTGTCTTAAAACGTCACGGTATTGACCCCTCCTCTATGATTATGGTAGGATGTGATTATACTACTGAAGCAAAAGAGTCGATTATGAAGGGGACACAGAGTGCCTCTATACTGTTCCCTTTGGGGGGAAAGGTTGCTGCGGAGGTCGCAATTTCATTGCTGAACGGGGAAAGTGTTCCCAAGCATATTCAGATACCGGTGAAATTGGTGACCCAAGAGAATGTTAAAGAGGTGTCCCCTATATTTTAAACATGAAAAATCTTAAACTCAGTCATAGCCTCTCACTTTTAGTACTGACAGCAATTATTATATTGGTTAGTGTTTTGGGTATCTATTTTGATACGGTACTGAAAAAAAACTATATGGAAAATACCAAAAAACGTATGATCAATGGTTTTACAAGACTGTACAATGAAACCAAACAGTCTGAAGAGATGTTAAAAGAAGGGATCTCTTTTATCAAAACAGATAAGTATCTTGTCAGTTCGATTGATCTGGTCAATAATTATCAGAATAAGTATGAATATAATGCGGCATTGTTAGATGAAGAGAAAAAAATGATTGTCAAGCAGTTGCTTGACAGGGTAAAGCTCTCTTTGAATGATGATATTGCACTTCATGATAAGAATGAAGAGCTTATCGCTTTTGTTCAGAAAGAAAAAGGTGATTACAGGCTAAATTTTTTCTCTTATGAAAATGGTAATCGCGTACTTTACAGCAAACTTGAGAGTCAGCAAACCTATCAAAAAATATCCTATAAAGAAGACCTGCTACTAACCTTTAATCATAGATCGTACTATAATCTTGAAAATACCTTTGAGGGTGTTGTAACATATCATTACTCAAACGGGAACCTGGTCATCAAATCACATCAAAGCCTTTTTGAAAAGGATAATTCACAGATAACGGCGCATATCGAAATGTCCCATATCATTACAAATAGTTACCTTTCCGAGTTATCTAATGCTCTTGGCATAAAACTGCAAATGAGTCTGCAGTCACCCTATGCCTCCAGTGCTATATTGCTCAATGATCCAAAAAGTTTTGATAGGTTGGAAGTATTTGATGTTGATGATAGCTATTTTGCGCTAGTAAAGCTCAAAACAGAAAACGGAATGGTCTATTTTACTGCCAAGCTCAATACATCATTGCTGCTAAAAACATTGTATGAGAATAGATATCAGCTGCTCTTTATTTTGGTGATAGTGACACTGCTTGTATTGTGGTCATTGCATCGGTTTGTCTCAAAGAGATTGACTCAGCCGCTTAACCAGGTGATGGGACAGATAGAAAAGATAGAACATAGTGACTACACACCCTCTCAATCTGTTCATACAGGGGATGAACTGGAGATGATCTCTGATAGTATCAATCAACTGGCACAGACGATCAATAAGCGTGAACGAGAGTTGAAAGCATCACAAAAAGACCTTGAGTTCCTCTCATTGTATGATGCTTTGACCAACTTGCCAAACAGGCGACTTTTTATATCCAAACTTGAATATGCCCTTCATAAGGCACAAGCACAGAGCACAAAGCTTGCGATCATGTTTTTAGATATTGATCAGTTCAAGCAGATCAATGATACCTTGGGACACAATGTCGGCGATCAGCTTTTGCAGGCAGTAGCTACACGGCTCAACCATGTGATACGTTCTGTAGATACTTTGGCTCGCCTGGGGGGAGATGAGTTTATTTTGATGATCGAAAATGTAGAGGGATCTAAAGAAATTGAGACAATCGCACAAAAAATTCTGAATGTATTCAATGAGCCGTTTGTATTTGATGAACATATTCTCAATACAACTGTCAGTATAGGGATCTCCGTATACCCTGAAGATGGGGAGGATACCGTTACCCTGATCAAACATGCCGATATGGCAATGTACCACTCCAAGGATCAGGGACATAACGGTTACAGTTTCTTTTCAAAACAGTTGGCAACAGAGGTTGAAAAGAGAGCAGAGCGCATCAATGCGCTTAAATCCGCGATCCGTAATGGTAAAGAGTTTCATCTCCTTTATCAACCGAAGATCTCCATAAGTACCGGAAAAATTGTAGGGATGGAGGCACTGGTAAGGTGGGAAAGTGAGAGTTTTGGTCTGCTTGGACCCGATGAGTTTATAGATCTGCTGGAAGAAACCAACTTGATCATACCATTTGGTGCATGGGTGACACAAAAAGCTTGTAGTGACTTTATGTCTTTGTACAACGAAGGATATTCTATCAAACAAGTGAGTATCAATATCTCAACAATCCAACTGTTTAACAGTGATATTGTCGAAATGATGGATAGGATCATAAAAAATACGAAGATCCCTCCTAAAATGATTGAACTTGAAATTACAGAGAGCTTTTCGGCGGATTATAAGGAACAGGTACTTCAGACACTTTACACATTAAGACATATGGGAATTGAACTTGCCATTGATGATTTTGGTACAGGATACTCATCAATGGCATATCTGCAAAAACTTCCGGTTACACGATTAAAGATCGATAAATCATTTGTTGACGGCATTCCTGTCTCAAAGGAGAGTATCGCCATTGTCAAAGCGATTGTAGCATTGGCAAAAACCTTTGATCTGAATGTCACAGCAGAAGGTGTGGAAACCGAAGTGCAATTAAGGTACCTCAAGGATCTTGGATGTGATGAGGTACAAGGGTACTATTATGCCAAGCCTATGGATCTTGAGACACTTAAAACATTATGTGCGAAGATAAATCAATAGCCCGATTTAACGTGTTTTATGAGCATGTGTTAAAAAAAGCTTCAATGCTCTTTTTGACCGGTAGTCCATAGTATAATTGATATGCTCCAGGTACCATAGTAGCTCTTTAGGGGTTATCCCTCTTTTTTCTGCTTCTCTTTTTAGAATATATTGTGGTATCCGTGTTTTTGTATGAGAAAATTTTTTCGCCAGCTTTTCTATGTCTCTTTTGTGACGGTTATAGCATAGGCGGGCAAAGACAAACGGAAGCTTTTTCTTTTTATACCATGCCTCAGCCAGATCGATACCTTCCCCGCCTGAAAGATAATATTTGAGTGCCTGATCGCCGATAAGTACTTTGCCCTTGAGTCCCAGAACTTTTGCAAGCTGGTTAGAGGTAGCTGAAGCCGGATCAGTCTCTTCGTCACCGGGGATGACAAAGACACTGTAAACCTTTTTATTTGCTATGATCCCAAGATCGGTACATTGACGTTTTCTGGATTCAATGGATGAAATAAAAGCTGCGTTGACCTCACCTCTTTTTAGTGAAGCATTGATCTGACTGGGTACAGCACGTTTATACCGGAAGACCATTTTTGCGGTATTAGAGCGCAGATACTTTTTCAAAAAGAGTTGAAATGGTAAGAGATTAAGGTAACTGATAGAACCAAATAACATCGATATACATATGCTCCCAAAATCTGTTTAAGCGTAATTATAGCAAACAACTTTTATAATCCACGTCATTTATATAGTATTCTTAGCTAGTGTTTAGAATAGTATACATGAGACGGATATGCGTATCTGTTTAAAGCAACACCAGTGTTGTGAGCCGTCCGCTAAGGATAATTGCGTGTATGGGAGCTTTACTTCTGTGCAAATTAGCAAAGGAAATATATGATAAAAGTAGAATTTTTAGGCCCTATCGGTAAATCACCGATCGAAATAGAGGCTGATACGCTTGCAGATGTTTCTGTAAAACTAAAAGAAGATGAGACTATCGCACCTTGGCTTAGCAAGTGTGCTGTAGCAGTGAATGATACGATGGTCAATGACCGTAACTTTGAACTAAAAGATGGGGACAGGGTATCGATCCTTCCTCCTGTGTGCGGCGGTTAAGTGATGGAATTGTATCACGGACCATTGGATATCAAAGAGATCTTTGGGCGCTGGCTGGATGAAGAAGCAGAGTCAAACTATGGTGCCTACATCCCTTTTGTCGGTACGATCCGTGCTGAGGGAAATATCGAAGCACTTAGTTTTGATATCTATGAGCCGGTGTTGAAGTCATGGTTTGAAAGTTGGCAGCAAAAGGCCAAAGAACGTGGAGCGATCGTCAAGATGGCTCACTCTATCGGTGATGTACCGGTGCATACCTCTTCGTATATCTCTGCAGTTTTTTCTCCTAAACGCCGCGTGGCACTGGAGTTGATCGATGAATTTGTAGAGGACTTCAAGGCCAATGCCCCAATCTGGAAATATGATGTGATAGAGGGTAAACGAATCTACGCAGAAGACCGTAGTACGCCAATGGATGGCTCAGGCCTTTTACACTAAGAAAATCTATTTCTACAAAAAGAAGTCATGAATATTTTTTTATGACTGTTGAGTGTAGAAGCAAGATAAATTAGAATGAGACTTGTTTCTCATGGAAATAAGAAGGATAATTATGTTTATGCATTTTGATGCATCTATGCAGATCATAGACGATCAGCAGATCAATCATTATAAGACAAAAAAGCTTTATTTGATGGAGTGTTTGGGGTATGTATTGGCTGAAGATATTATTGCCGATCATAACTCTCCTGCTTTTCCGACTTCAGCGATGGACGGATATGCATTTAAGCACGAGGATATCACTCTTGGAAGACTAAAGATCGCAAGTATCAATCCTGCAGGATCTGAGTTGAAAGAGGAAGTATTTGGCGGTACCTGTATCAAAACCTTTACGGGTTCATTGATGCCTATAGGTGCAGATACGCTTATCCCTATAGAGAATGTAGAGGTTGACGGTGATGAGATCGTTATCAAAGAGGAAGTTCCTTATGGTTTTGCCGTTCGTGAGGTAGGTGAGAACTATGCCCAAGGACAAAAACTGATCCCTCAAGGTACAAAAATCGATTTTCCCCAGATCGGTGTCATGGCGAGTCTCAATGTAGTGAGTCCACTCGTTTATGACAAACCGGTTGTTTCTATCATCTCGACAGGTTCAGAGCTTTTAGAGCTTGGTCAAACTCAGACGAATGATGCTCAGATAAGAAGTTCTAACAACTATATCCTGGAAGCTATCACTGCAAAGTATGGTGGTAGAGCGCTTCAGATGGGATGTATCAAAGATGATAAACAAAGTATCACCGATGCTGTAGCTGCAGCACTGGAAAAGAGTGATATTGTTGTTACAACAGGTGGAGTAAGCGTAGGTGATTTTGACTTTGTCAAAGATGTGATTGCAGAACTTGGGGCAGAAGTGCTCTTCAAAGGGGTACGTGTAAAACCTGGTCAGCATATCATGGTAGCAAGAAAAGAAGACAAGTTTATTGTAGGATTGCCTGGTTTTGCTTACTCCTCAACAGTAACAGCACTGCTCTATGTGCTTCCATTGATCGCGAAGCTTCAACGAGGCAAGTGTGCTTTACGTAAGATTAAGGCGGTACTTGATGAACCGTTTAAAAAACGTGCGGGTAAAGCAGAGTTCACCACATGTAACCTCAAACTGATAGATGGAAAGTATCACATTGACTTCAAGGATAAAAAAGTAGGAAGCTCTGCGATTTTGACCAATATGCTTGGAGATGTTGCACTGCTCTTTACACCGGAAGAAGAGGGATCTAAAGAAAAAGGGGATGAAGTAACAGTACTAGTCTTGGACTAGGCTGTTATCTTTGTATGTAGTTTAATATAAAGTGCCAGTTGGGCTACGGTTTGGCATCCTGCATTGATCGCTTCATTGATAAGGTTTCTTTCGCTTTTGTAATTCATTTTTCATCCTTCCAATATTTTTTTGAAGTTTTTTACTTCTTTCTTGTTCAATAATATTTCAAAAATAGATTTATATAATAAAAATATCCCAAATTGTAATATTTTTAGAAAAAATGTACTATAATTTAAAAATAAGTGCTCATTAGAAGGACACACTATAAAAAAACAAGGAGATCGAAATGTTAATTTTAAATGAAATTATCGAGAAGTTAAAAGATGTGATTTCTGAAACTATGCCGGGGAAAAAGGTCTTTGATAAGGATGTTGCCCAGGTACTCAATATCCCGCAAAGTACTTTTGCTACGATGAAAAAGCGTAACTCAATCCCTTATGAAGAGATCCTGGAGTTTTGTGCTCTTAGAAAGATATCAGTTAACTGGCTTTTCTTTGATCAAGCGGTTGATATGCTCAAAGAAGAGACGGAGAAGTTCTTTCATGTACGCTACTTCTCTGATATCCGTGCAAGTGCAGGAGGCGGGGCTGAGGTTTTTGATGAGAACTATGAGACGATCACCATTGATGAGAAGGTAATGCGTAACATGGTAGGCTTTGGTAATACCGATCTTGAAGCGATCCATGTGGATGGTGAATCAATGGAGCCGACCCTTCAGGATGGATCGATCGTATTTGTCGACCGTGCCCAGAACAATATCAACAAAGACGGTATCTTCATCGCTTCAACCACTGCCGGACTATTTATTAAACGTATCCGTCAAAGAGCAGACGGGATGGTCGAGCTTATCTCGGATAACAAAAATTACTCTCCGGAAGTTTTGGCTCCGGATGAAGTAAGTATTGTAGGAAAAGTAGTGGGGAATATAGAGAGTTTATAATTTTCTTGGAATATAGATATCCTATTAGGATTGTGCATTCGCACACTCTACACATCGTACACTCTCAGGACGGATGCTCAACCGTCCAAAACCTATCTCTTCTTCACACTCAATACAGATACCAAACATTGGTTTGTCAATCCGTAGGAGTGCATTTTTTAGCCGTGTAAGGCGTAGTCTGGACTCATCAAGGATCTTATTATTGACATGCTGCTCACCCATCGCTTCAAGACGTGTGAGTCTACCAAGGCTGCAGTCCGGAGTGATAGGTTCAGCCTTTTCTTCGAGTGTTTTGATCTGTTTTAAGAGTGTGGCAATATCAGACTCAATCTTCTCTTTTATCTTTTTTTTCTCTTGGGATGTCATACTTTTACCTTCATATGCTATATTGGCATTATACATAAATAAGGAGATATCCTGATGCCTGATGAAAGTACACTGATATGCTACTGCCATGATGTCACATTGGGACAACTTGCAAAATATATTAAAGAGAATAAGATCAATACTATTCAAGAGATACTGGATGATACGGACTTTGTTTGCGGTGATACTTGTGAAAGCTGTTGGGAAGATGGCTATAACAATGACGGACTCTCTATAGCAATGGCGATAGGGATGGTAAAAAGAGGATATATTTAATGTTAAAGATGAACCATGATCTTGAGGGTGCGCTAAGAGAGTATATGAAGCTGCTCGATGAAGAGGAGTATTTTGAAGCGCATGAGGTACTTGAAGAGGCCTGGCATCCGCTGCGTCTTTCCTCCCATCCTCTAAGCAATCTTGTTAAAGGGCTGATCAACGGAGCTATTACTTTTGAACATATAAAGCGCAATAGAAAAAATATGCCCTCAAAAGCCCAAAAGGTCATCGCTTCTTATGAACGGTATAAAATGATGTGTACTCCCGACATAGAGCATGCAGAACTATTTGCTCATGCGTGTGCAAAGATCGAATCACTCAAAGTGAAACATAAAGAGGTCTTTGATGTTTTGGTATCATGAACAGACAAAACACTCTTATGCATCTGTAAGAAGCAACCCAAATCAGCTTGACTGGTCCTCACAACCTTCTACCTATAAAAACTACCCTGATACTTATTCTAAACGTAAACTTGATCCTGATCATAAAGAAGATAATTTCCTTTATCATATTGCAGGGCTTACGGTAAAGAAAAGCTATCCCGGTTTTGAATACTATTTGCGTATCAATCCAAGTGCAGGGGCTCTCTATCCTAACGAGCTATATCTTCAGGCTAGAGGAGTGGAGGGCGTAGAAGATGGTATCTACCACTATGAAGTGGCTACCCATTCGATCTCTTTGTTGGCATCGATTAGTGAAGAGGAGGGATTAGAGCCGTATCTGGGGTATGACCATGCAATGCATGGCTATCTTTTTTTCGTCTCTGCGATCTACTACCGCTCAAGCTGGAAGTATAAAAACCGTGCCTTGCGCTACTGTCTTTTAGATGCAGGACACCTTTTGGGAAGTATCGAAGCTTCCGCGCTCATAAAACCTCATGCAGTACAGATGGTATATGATATTGATAAGGAGAAGCTCAACCGGATGTTCGGATTTGAGCAAAGAGAGTTCTTCCTTTCTGCAGCTACAATGGCTATCCCAAGAAAAGAGCAGAAGATCAAAGCCGTGGAGTTTGCATTGCCGTATGTAGAAGGAAGTGGAACGTTTGAGCCAAATGAGAAGATAACACAGGCCTATAAAGAGACGATGTCACTCCAAGCATGTCATAAAGTATTTAAAGCACCTAAGTTTGACTATAGGAGCGATAAACTCATAGAGACGATTTTTAACAGACGTTCCCAGAGGGGGTTTGAAGGAGGTGCGATCACGAAAGCGCAATATTCGTACATCATGGAAATGATTACTCAGCCGATTCTTTCAGATTGCGATGAAGAGGTATCGGTCTATACCGTACTTAACCGGGTACTTGATATGCCTTTGGGAGTACAAAAAGACGGGGCTTATATCAAGTATGGAGACTTTTCCAGACAAGCCGGATACTTATGCCTTGAACAGTACAGCTTGGCTTCCAAGGGAGCAGTGACCTTTTTTCTTACGTCCAAGGCTCACAATTATCAGGCTCTTTATCAAAAGGCCGGTATTATCGGGCATAGACTCTATATCGCATCAAACTACCTGGGAGTAGGATGCAGCGGGATCGGGGCCTATTATGATGATGAAGTGAATGCGTTTGTAGAGAATGATGAGATGGTTTTGTATGCATTGGCGATCGGAAAATAAACCGTTTTCTTTAGTTGGAAATATCGGACCTTGGGTTCCTCAGTTATTTGATGGCTGTATTTATTACAAAAAATTCGATGTTCGATAAAGATGATCTAAAAAACTTACTGAGGATAAAAGACCAGATAAGGAGTAATCCTATTTAAATACCTTATGCTACAATATCCTAAATCTTCTTGGGGTATGAGGAATGTTCAGTTTAAGAGTTTGGTTACCATTAAGTTTTTTTATTTTTATCAGTTGGATCATCTTTTTAGCAGATAGTGCAAATTATAATTTTGCTTTTTATGTTGTAGGCGGTATTCCTTATGGAGACAAGATGGCCCATGCACTACTGTATGGTATGATGGCACTGTTATTAAACTATGGACTCAAATTTAAATCTTTCTCTTTTAAATGGCAGCGGATACAACTCGGTTCTATTCTTATTTTCCTTTTTGCTGCTATAGAAGAGTTCTCCCAATACTTTATCGCCTCAAGGACGTTTGACCTTTATGACTTGCTAGCCGATTTTATAGGAATAGTATTTTTTTCATTGATTAAAGGTGAAAGATGAAACATTACGATGTGGTTATTGTAGGTGCAGGTCCTGCAGGTTCAACGCTAGCTAGGTATCTCAAAGAACAGTATAGTGTACTTTTGATTGACAAACGTCCATTAGATAAAGAACCCAAAAAACTAGTTAAAAACTGTGGTGGGTTGATCGCACCAGATGCACAAAAAGCTTTAGCATCATTTGGGCTAAGTATTCCTAAAGATATCTTGGTTGATCCACAAATGTTTTCAGTTAATACCATTGACTTCGATAACAATTTACAAAGAGAATATCAAAGACACTATATCAATGTAGATAGAGAACTGTATGATAGATGGTTGGTTTCATTATGCGGTGATGATATTGAGTATGCGTTTTCAACACGATTCAAATCTTTTTCTTCTCAAAACGGTGGGTATATCGTTTCTCTTGCAAATGCTGATGAAAAGATAGAAGTAAGCACAGACCTTATAGTCGGGGCAGATGGAGCTAACTCAACGGTAAAACGTTTACTGCCGTCTTATTCTAAAGAAAGCATAAAGCGATATATCTCAATACAAGAATGGTTTGATAATACCACTGATCTCAATGAGTTTGTAGCGATATTTGATGAAGAGATCAGTGATTTTTACTCATGGATTATTCCAAAGGATGGTCAAGTTATTTTTGGTTCAGCCATTCCTGAAGACAAGGATGCAACTACCTATCATAATTTACAAAAAGAGAAGCTCAGAACCTATGGGTTTGATCTTACAAAAGCTAATAAAAAAGAGGGGTGTTTTATCCTAAGACCTTATAGTAGTCAAGAGATCAATTTAGGTGAAGGTAATATTGCATTTGTAGGTGAAGCAGCAGGTTTTATCAGTCCTACATCAGCTGAAGGTATCAGCTACGCTATGCTTAGTGGTTATGCATTAGCGAAAGCATTATTGACTGATAAGTCAAATTTTATGAGTCATTACGATCGTTTTAGCAAAAAATTACAACGAAATATTAATTTTAAAATGCTCAAATACCCTGCAATGTACAATAAGTGGCTGAGAAAAATTATTCTTGGTCTTGGGATAGGGGCTTTTAAAAAAGTGAAATGACTACTTAAACCTATATCCCAAATTTTCAAGGTGAGTATGCAGAATCTCAGCAATTTCCCCTTGAAACTCTAAGCTGTCCTCTTTTGCCGTTCCTCCCGTACCCAGTTTCTTTTTCAATACTTTTAACAGTGCCTGAAGGTCTTGCTTCTCTAGATGAAAAGGTTTGACAATAGTGACGATCTTTCCTCTCCGCTTCTCTTTGGCAAAGTGGAGCTGGTGTTTTTCTGGTGCTTTGACTTCTATAGTTTTCTTGTTGGAAGGCTTATCTTTATTGTCAGAACTCCAACTATCTTCAAAGTTTGCACCCATTTCAAATAGATTTTCTTTCACATCAATTCCTTAGTTATAGTTAGTATCAAAGAGTATGCCGAGTATCACAAAGAGCACCAGCAGAAAAATAAAAATTTTATACAGTGTCCTATCACTTGGCAATTTCATCTTATCCTCATTTCATGCCCTATAAAGAGCACCTAGGTGCGTGAGCCCATTGCTGAAGTGGACACAGCGTCAGCGTAGCTATCTGAGCTTTGCTTGGATAGCGTTCTATCAATAGTATGCTGCAATGATCGCATAACAGACAAAGAACATCAGCTGAGCAAGTCCTTCAAAGTAGTTGGTCTGTCCTTCTTCCGTACTCTTCCATGCGAGGATCACAGTCATGATCAATGCCCCTACTTGCAGAGGGTTGAAGTCAAGCATCAGTGTCAGACCACTCAGATAAGAAAGCCCAAGCAGGATAGGCACTGTTAAGAGGATAGAGACTACTGATGCACCCATTGCGATATTGACTACTCTTTGTATCTGGTCATTGCGTGCTGCTTTGATGGCAGTGAATATCTCAGGGGAAACTGAGATGATCGCGATGATCAAACCGGCTATCCCTGCAGAGACACCATACTCTTTGGCAAGCTTTACTCCATCACTGGCAAATACTTCTGCACCGATGGCGATTGTGGCAATAAGTACCAAGAGGACAATAAAATTGGCGAAATTGTTAAATCTCTCAAAGAGATAATCACTATGCTCTTCCTCATTGATCTCTTCTCCCTCTTTAAGTTTTCTTTTAAGCCTGAAAAAACGGCTTTTTGCTGTAGCCTGGAAAAAGTGTGTGTGAGTTTTGGTCTGAAAGATAAAGATAATGATATAAAAGAGCATCAGCACAACAGCAATACTGTAGCTTGCTTTTTCGATCACTTCATCCCCATGTTGTGTGTGGCTGAGCAGGCTGGGCACCAAGAGAGCTAAAGCTGTTACAAAAAGAATGGTAGTGTAGGTACTGGAGGTCTCTTTATTGTGTTCTTGTTCAACATACTTTAACCCTCCGATGAAAACGGCAAGGCCTAACAGTACATTCATGTCCACGATTACCGCTGAGATGATCCCGCCTTTTACCGTCTCTACAACTTCAGGGGAATGCAATGCTTCACGCAAGACGATATAAAGTAGTACGATCTCCACGATAACCGCACTAAAGGTAAGGACCATACTTCCATAAGGCTCTACCAGTCTTTCAGAAAGAATCTCTGCGATTTCAGAAACTGTCACAGAGAGTGCAGCGATCCCTAATGCAGCAAACATTGTGGCCATCGCACCATTACCGTTTTGGTGCATAACAATCGAAGTAATGATAGCAATGATACCTACTACGAGATCCCAGTAGTCTTCAACGTAGTATCTTATCTGTCCGGGCTGATGGTCTGTTTCAGAATTTTCCATAACTGCATTATATCCTTAATTTAGAGTAAAATCATTGTTGCTAGACCAAGGAAGCTGAAAAAGCCTACGACATCGGTCACAGTAGTTAATAGTACAGTCGATCCGATGGCAGGGTCGATACCGAACCGTTTAAGTCCTAAAGGGATCACTGCACCAAAAAATCCGGCTGAGAGAAGGTTGATCACCATAGCAGCACCGATCACTACACCAAGCATTGGCAGAGCAAACCACCAGTATGCAATGAGTCCCATCACAATGGCATAGATCATTCCGTTCATCAGTGAAACGACTACCTCTTTGTAGATTGTCTCTTTGGCTTCATCCAGATCGATATCGCCCAGAGCCATCTGTCTGACCGTAACGGTAAGTGTTTGTGTGCCGGCATTGCCTCCCATAGATGCAACGATAGGCATCAAAACAGCAAGTGCAACCAGTGATTGGATAGTGCTGTCAAACAAGCCGATCACAAGTGAAGCCACAATTGCAGTCACTAAGTTCAGTCCCAACCAGATTCCTCTGGATTTTCCTACTTTCCAGAGACTCTCTTCTTGTTCGGCTTTATCATTAACCCCTGCAAGGTGGTAGAGCTGGTCTGTTGCTTCCTCTTCGATGATATCGTAGATGTCATCCGAGGTGATTCTTCCAAGCAAGGTACCCTTCTTATTGACTACCGGGATAACACTAAGGTCATAATTGCTGACTGTTTCAACAACACTTTTGATCTCATCGCTATCATTGACAGAAACGGTGATCTTCCCTTCAGCCTCGATGATATCTTTGTAGTACTCTTTAGGTCCGTGTAGGATCAGGTCCTCAAGGGGAATCATCCCCAGGAACTTTTTTTTGTCCGAGACAACAAAGACATGGTGGATATTGCTTACTTCATTGTGTGCTTTCATATGCTTAAGTCGTTTTATAGAGTCACCGATTGTTTCATCAATATGTGCATCAAAAAGCTCTACCTGCATATAGGCACCAGCTTCATTCGAATTATAGGAGATAAGCTCTTCTATAGTATCTCTGTCTTCAGATGGAAGGTTATTGAGGATAGCTCCGGCTTTTGTTTCATCGACGACTTCGATATGCTGGATCAAATCTGCAGCATCATCGGTATCGAGTTCCTGTGTAAGCTGAGCAAGCTCTTTGGCCCCATGCTCTGCATAAAACTCCTCTTGCAAGGGTTTTGGAAGTTCGACAAGTACTTCAGCCAGTAGAATGTGAGGAAGAATCTCTAAAAGACCTTGATAGACACTTTTGTCAAGTTCTGCTATCTCAACAAGAAGATCAGCGATTTCATAAGGGTGAACACCCAGTGCCATCCCCTCATTATATTCAGTGATACAGTGTTTGATCTTTTCTACACTTGAGAATAGTTCTTCGTTCATTGCCAACCTTTTTAAATGTCAATACAGATCTGAATTTGAAAGCGCAATATAGCACAAAAAGCCACTTTTTAGTATACATTTTTTATGGATTTTTACGCAATGATTTAGAGTGTAATTAGAGTATGAGCTATAATAGGATGAAAATAAGCAGAGATTGGCATAGCAGACGGGCTATGCGTTTATCTCATAAATGATCTCAGTCTTGTTCTTGCTGTGCAGTATTTCCTGCACACATAATCCCTCAATCGGAAGTTTCATAAACTCTTCAAGACTCTCTATGCCTGCTTTGGCTACTTCTTTAAGTACGATGCCCCTATAGGCTTTTGCCCAGTGGCTTACCACTTTGCCTTCTTTGATAAATTTGAGTGTGGTATAGGGCTTGGAAGGTATGTAGAACTTATCATAAAAGCCTGCACGGAGGTCAAGGACGTCTTCATCTGCAAGATAGTTATCCATATGTTCGGAAAGATGTTCTTTATAAAATTTTTCTACTTTTATCTCTCCTATAGGTTCTCCCTGTTTGAGCCTATACTCCGGTATCTCATCATTAGCACGCAGTACACCGAATAGATTTGAGAATAAAATAACATGGCTGTCTATATAGATTTTAGCATTAGCATTAAGCGTATCATAACTAAGGTGATCAAATGCTACACCTGTATATCGTTCTATCGCTTTCATTGCAGGCTCATGGATAATATCTTTAATGTGTACCTTAATATCCGCTTCTTTTTTAAGACCGAACATTTTAGAAAGCTGATGAAGATCTCCTCTTTGCAGGATATTTATATAGCTGTGCAAAAGCCTGTTTCTATAAGGAAGCAATTCATTAAAGAGCAGACTGCTGATATCAAAGGGTTTTTCCCCACCTGATTTTTTTGTTTCACTAGGAGCAAGTAGTATTTTCATTGTATATTCTTAACGTGGAAATTAGGGCTGTATTTTAATGAAATTAAATAAAAAAGAGAAATTTTAATTTTTTTTCAAAAAACTCTTGACAACTAAAACTTTTTTGTCTATAATTCCCGTCCATTTTGAGTCGAATAACTCGGAATGACGGTGCTGGTGTAGCTCAGTTGGCTAGAGCAGCTGATTTGTAATCAGCAGGTCGGGGGTTCGAGTCCCTTTACCAGCTCCATAAAATTTATCAGTGTTTGACCAGAAATAACATTTCATTAATTTCGATTAATGTTTTTTGGTGAGTTACTCAAGCGGCCAACGAGGGCGGATTGTAAATCCGCTGACTACGTCTTCGGAGGTTCGAATCCTCCACTCACCACCATGTTGACCATAAAAGACGCGGGAATAGCTCAGTTGGCTAGAGCGTCAGCCTTCCAAGCTGAGGGTCGCGGGTTCGAGTCCCGTTTCCCGCTCCATGGTTTGATCTGGGAGCTGATGTGAAAACCATTAAACACTTCACATTACTACAATATCAAACACTCATAACATTTTTACAAACAAACGTCAAACAGTGATAAATTAAATGGCCTATTTAGGTTAATATGCCCATATGGCTCAGGGGTAGAGCACTTCCTTGGTAAGGAAGAGGTCGTGAGTTCAAGTCTCACTATGGGCTCCACCCTCCAAAAGTATGGACAAAAGTGTTACAGTCGTGTAATAGTTTTGTCCATATGGGTTTATGGGGTCTAAGAAATTTTAGGTATAATTATGCCTTTAAAAACATAATCAAGCTAGGAGAAAAGCATGGCTAAAGAAAAATTTACGCGTACGAAACCGCACGTAAACATCGGTACTATCGGTCACGTTGACCACGGTAAGACAACTCTTACAGCTGCAATCACAATGTGTCTTAACCTTAAAATGGGTTCAGGTAAGGCAATGGATTACGATCAAATTGATAACGCTCCAGAAGAAAGAGAAAGAGGGATTACAATCGCTACTTCTCACGTAGAGTATGAAACAGCAACAAGACACTATGCTCACGTTGACTGTCCAGGTCACGCTGACTACGTTAAAAACATGATTACTGGTGCTGCTCAAATGGACGGTGCGATCCTAGTTATCGCTGCGACTGACGGACCAATGGCTCAAACTAGAGAGCACATCCTTCTTTCTAAGCAAGTAGGTGTACCATACATCGTAGTATTCTTGAACAAAGAAGATCAACTTGATGACGAAGATAAAGAAGAAATGCTTGAGCTAGTAGAGATGGAAGTTAGAGAACTTCTTTCTGAGTATGACTTCCCAGGTGACGATACACCAATCATCGCTGGTTCAGCATACCAAGCACTTGAAGAAGCAAAAGCTGGTAACCTTGGTGAGTGGTCTGAGAAAATCTTTGCACTTATGGATGCAGTAGATGAGTACATTCCTGAGCCAACAAGAGAGACTGATAAAGACTTCTTGATGCCAATCGAAGATATCTTTACTATCCAAGGTCGTGGTACAGTTGTAACTGGTAAAGTTGACAGAGGTACTGTATGTGTTGGTAATACTGTTGAGATCGTTGGTATCAAAGATACAATGACAACAACTGTTACTGGTGTTGAAATGTTCCGTAAAGAAATGGATTGTGGTGAGGCTGGTGATAACTGTGGTGTTCTTATCAGAGGTATCGATAAAAACCAAGTACAAAGAGGTATGGTTCTTTGTAAGCCAGGTTCAATCACTCCACACAGCAAGTTTGAAGCAGAAGTATACGTACTTACAAAAGAGGAAGGTGGTAGACACACTCCATTCTTTGACAACTATAGACCACAGTTCTACGTACGTACAACTGACGTAACTGGTTCAATCAAACTTCAAGAAGGTACTGAGATGGTTATGCCAGGTGACAACGTTAAAATCAACGTTGAACTTATCGCTCCAGTAGCTCTTGAGCAAGGTACTAAGTTCGCGATCCGTGAGGGTGGTAGAACAGTTGGTGCTGGTGTCGTAGCAAAAATTATCGAATAATTGTCTGCAAGGGTAACCCCTTGCATACATCATAGGAGAATATGATGAGAGAAACTGTTCACCTAGGTTGTGAGAAGTGTACAAGACGTAACTATCACACAACAAAGAACAAAAAAAATACAACAGAGAAGCTTGCAATTAAGAAATTTTGTAAGTGGTGTAAAACACATACTGTTCATAAAGAGATGAAGCTCTAATAGCTTTGCCTCTTTTTTAAATCTAGGCCAATAGCTCCAATGGTAGAGCATCGGTCTCCAAAACCGAGTGATGGGGGTTCGAGTCCCTCTTGGCCTGCCACTAAAAAGGTATACAAAATGGAAAAACTTTCAACTTTTATTGCACATGCGAAAGCAGAGATACATAAAGTAATATTTCCAACTAAAGTACAAGTAAGACAAGCATTCTTAGCGGTTATTCTTGTAGTGACTGTTATTTCAATATTTTTAGCATTGGTTGACCTTTTAATGTCATCAATCGTATCATCAGTATTATAGGATAGAAGATGGCTTATCAATGGTATGCAATTCAGACATATGCAGGAAGTGAACAATCTGTAAAAAGAGCAATTGAACAGATGGCAGTTGATCATGGAATTGAAGATAAGGTCAAAGAACTTGTAGTCCCAACTGAAGAAGTAATTGAAGTTAAAAACGGTCAGAAAAAAATCACCGAGAGAACACTTTATTCAGGATATGTATTTGCACATATAGATCTGGATACTGATCTATGGCATAAGATTCAGTCTTTGCCACGTGTATCTAGATTTATCGGTGAACAAAAGACTCCTACTGCACTCTCTGAGGCAGATATCAAAAACATCTTAGAAAAAATGGAGAAAAAATCTGCTCCTAAGCCTAAGGTTGATTTTGAAAAAGGTGAAATGGTGCGTATCATTGATGGATCATTTGCTAACTTTACCGGAATTGTTGAGGAGTATGACCTTGACCACGGTAAGTTGAAGCTTAATGTTTCTATCTTTGGTAGAAATACGCCGGTAGAGATACTGTATACACAAGTAGAAAAAATCATATAACCTAAGTGGTTAAATCTAATAGAAGGACAAAGAGATGGCAAAAAAGATAGCAAGTAAATTCAAAATGATCATTGCTGCTGGTGCTGCGAACCCGTCACCACCGGTGGGACCTGCACTTGGTCAACGTGGTTTGAACATTATGGAGTTCTGTAAAGCGTTCAATGAAAAATCAAAAGATATGATGGGATTCAAAGTTCCTGTAATTATTACAGTATATAGTGATAAGAGTTTCACATTTGAACTTAAGCAGCCACCTGCATCTCAACTTATCATGAAAGCGGCAGGACTTAACAAAGGTTCAGACAATCCACTTAAAAATAAAGTAGCTACTATCAGCCAAGCAAAAGTTGACGAGATTGTAGATCAGAAAATTAAAGACCTTAACACAAATGACAGAGAGATGGCAGCTAGAATCATCGCTGGTCAATGTAGAAGTATGGGTGTAGATATCGTAGGCTAATACGATCTAAAGAATAAATCATTACCACATTGATTGAATGTGGGAGCATAAAAGCGGAGAGAATAATGGCAAAGAAAGCAAGTAAAAGAAGAGAAGCTCTACTAAAAAAAGTAGATGTAAGTAAAGTATACAGTGTTGATGAAGCTATCGCTACACTACCGGAGCTTAAATCAGCAAAATTTGATGAGACTGTAGAAGTTGCACTTAACCTTAATGTTGACCCGAGACACGCTGATCAAATGATCAGAGGTTCAGTAGTATTGCCACACGGAACAGGTAAAACAGTAAGAGTTGCAGTATTTGCAAAAGATGCAAAAGCTGATGAAGCAAAAGCAGCAGGTGCAGATCTTGTTGGTAGCGATGAACTAATCGAGCAAATTCAGGCTGGTAACATCAATTTTGATATCGTTATCTCAACTCCTGATATGATGGGTGTACTTGGTAAAGTAGCAAGAGTACTTGGACCAAAAGGTTTGATGCCAAACCCAAAAACTGGTACTGTAACTATGGATGTAGCTAAAGCTGTTGAGAACGCTAAAGGCGGACAGGTTAACTATAGAGTTGATAAAAAAGGTAACATCCATGCAGGTATCGGTAAAGTAAGTTTCGATAATGCTAAAATCAAAGAGAACTTTATTACATTCGTAAGAGCGATCAATAAAGCAAAACCAGCATCTGCAAAAGGTAAATATATTACTAATGCAGCAGTATCACTTACAATGAGTCCTTCAGTGACACTAGATGCTGCAGAACTAATGGAACTAAAGTAATCATACATTTTTCAAGTGCAGCTCAGCTGCATCTTGAACTATTTTCAAACAAGTGCTAACTTAGCATTTTATTGAGAATAGTATTCTCAAATTTAGGTCAAAGACAATAGGGGCGAAAGCTTAATTAGTATGGCTGAAGGGCTATACATGTGGTTTACCACACCCTGTTGTAGGTCGAAAGGAGAAAATATGTTAACTAAAGCACAAAAAGCGCAGATCGTTGCAGAGTTGGCTGCTGAGTTCAAAGAAGCTGGTGCCGTTGTAGTTTGTGACTACAGAGGTATGACAGTTGAAGCTCTTGAAGCAGTAAGAAACAATGCACGTGAGCAAGAGTGTAAAGTGAGAGTTGTTAAAAACAAACTTGCACAACTAGCTATTAAAGAAGCTGGGTGTGAAGAGCTTGTACTTACAGATACTAATATCTTTATCTGGGGTGAAACACAAGTACTTCCGTGTAAGGTAGCTGATAAAGCTGCATCAGACAACAAAGATCACTTTTCTATCAAAACTGGTCTAATTGAAGGTAAAGCAGCTGACCTAGCGACAATCAACGCTATGGCTAAACTTCCTACAAGAGACGAGCTTCTTGGTATGCTTCTCAATGTTTGGAATGCACCGGTACAGAACTTTACAATCGGTCTGGATGCACTCAGAAGAAAGAGAGAAGAAGAGGCTTAATAGCGAGTGGTGAGGGCAATCACTGCTCTCTAATAAGTAAATCGTATAAGATTTCTGCATAATAGATAAAAAAGGAAAATATTATGGCAATCACAAAAGAAGATGTAATTGAGTTTATCTCTAACCTTTCTGTACTTGAGCTTTCTGAGCTAGTAAAAGAATTCGAAGAAAAATTTGGTGTAACTGCACAAGCTACAGTAGTAGCTGCTGCTGGTGGTGCTGCTGCTGAGGCTGCTGAAGAGCAAACTGAGTTCAACGTAGTACTTACTGACGGTGGTGCTAAGAAAATCAACACTATTAAAGTTGTAAGAGCTGTTACAGGTCTTGGTCTTAAAGAGGCTAAAGATGCAGTTGAAAACACTCCAACTGTACTTAAAGAAGGTGCTTCTAAAGAAGAAGCAGAAGATATCAAAAAACAACTTGAAGAAGCTGGTGCTTCTTGTGAGCTTAAGTAATCGATATTACTTCCAATTAAAGCCGGGATATATCCCGGCTTGACAAACTAACCTTCGTTAGATACAGTGATAAGCTATTCGGAGATGAGACATTTTCATACCCTCCTCTAATAGTTTCTTGGTGTATCTAACTAATTATGATTTATTAGTTACATAAATTTTATAAACAACGATATTAACCATTAACCTAACCATTCAAAAGAAGGATAACCATGTTAAACTCTTTACATTCTGGTAATAGACTTCGCGTCGATTTTTCAAAAACCCCAAGAGAGATAGAAATCCCTAACCTTTTGCAACTTCAACAACAAAGTTATGATGACTTTTTGATGATGGGCAAAAAAGATAGAAAAAACTCTACATTAGAGAAGGTTTTTAAAGGATCTTTCCCTATCCACGACCAGCAGAACAGACTTACACTTACATATAAAGGCTCAGATATCATTAAGCCGAAGTATACAGTACGTGAGTGTATGGAGAGAGGATTGACTTACTCTGTTTCATTGAAAATGAACATTGCATTGACAATCTGGAACAGAGATGAGAAAACCGGTGAAAAACTTGATCCAAAAGAGATCAAAGAGCAGGCGGTATTCGTCCGTGACATCCCATTGATGACAGATAGAACATCATTTATTGTTAATGGTGTAGAAAGAGTGATCGTGAACCAACTTCATAGATCTCCTGGTGTAATCTTTAAAGAAGAAGAGGGTACAACTACTGCAGCTAAACTTCTTTACTCAGCACAAATCATTCCGGATCGTGGTTCTTGGTTGTATTTTGAGTATGATGCAAAAGATATCCTTTATGCACGTATTAATAAAAGAAGAAAGATCCCTGTAACGATTCTATTCCGAGCACTTGATTATTCTAAAGAAGATATTGTTAAACTTTTCTATTCTACAAAAGAAATCGTGATCAAGAACAATAGATTCCTTACAAAATATAATCCGGATGACTTTACAGGTAGAGCTGAGTATGATGTAAAAGACGCTGATGGTAACATCGTAGTAAACCTTGGTAAGAGACTTACAAAGAAAAAAGCTCAATCTCTTCAAGAAGAGGGATTAGAGTGGATTGAATACCCTGTTGATGTACTTATGGAAAGACACTTGGCTACACCAGTGATCGATCAAGAGAGCGGTGAAATACTTTATGATGTAGTTACACCACTTGATGAAACTAAACTTAAAAAGATGATCGAGCAAGGTATTGACAGCATTACGATCATTGATGATCTTGCTGAAGGTTCAGATAATTCTATCATAAATGCCTTTATTGCTGATCAAGAAAGTTTGAGACTACTTAAGCAGACTGAAGAGATAGAAGATGAGAACGTACTTTCTGCTATTCGTATCTATAAAGTGATGAGACCAGGTGAACCGGTTACACCTGAAGCGGCAAAAGCATTCTTGCAGCAACTTTTCTTTGATCCTGAGAGATATGATCTGACAAAAGTCGGTCGTATGAAAATGAATCATAAGCTAGGTCTAGAGACTCCAGAGTATACAACAATACTAACAGCAGAAGATTTGATCAATACAGTAAAATATTTGATCAAAGTGAAGAACGGTCAAGGCCATATCGATGATAGAGATCACCTTGGTAACAGACGTATCCGTGCTATCGGTGAATTGCTAGGTAATGAGCTTCACAATGGTCTAGTTAAAATGCAAAAAGCGATCAAGGATAAGATGACTACTATTTCGGGTAGCCTTGAAGAGTTGATGCCACATGATCTAGTAAACTCTAAGATGATTACAAATACGATCCTTGAATTCTTCTCAAGCGGACAGCTTTCTCAGTTTATGGATCAGACGAACCCACTTTCTGAAGTTACACACAAAAGAAGACTTTCTGCACTTGGTGAGGGTGGTCTTGTTAAAGAGAGAGCAGGATTTGAAGTACGTGACGTTCACCCGACTCACTATGGACGTATCTGTCCGATTGAGACACCGGAAGGTCAAAACATTGGTTTGATCAACACACTTTCAACCTATTCGAAAGTAAATGAGCTTGGATTCATCGAAGCACCATATAAAGTGGTAAAAGACGGTAAAGTAACTGATGAGATTATCTATGTAACTGCTACACAAGAAGAAGATAAGTGTATCGCTCCTGCATCAACTGAAGTAGATGAGAAGGGATATATCGTTGGTGACCTGATTGAGACAAGACTTAACGGTAACATTGAGTTGAATGACTCAAAGAGAGTAGACCTTATCGATATCTCTCCATTGATGATCTCAGGTTCGGCAGCAGCACTTATTCCGTTCCTTGAGCACGATGATGCAAACCGTGCACTTATGGGATCGAACATGCAACGTCAGGCAGTACCACTTCTAAGAACAGAAGCACCAATGGTTGGTACAGGTATGGAAGCGATTGTAAGCCGTGATGCATGGGAGTGTGTGAAGGCAAACCGTGGCGGTACAGTTGAAAAAGTTGATGGTAAGAATGTTTATATCATGGGTGAAGATGAAAGTGGCGTATTTATCGACCACTATGCGCTTGATAAAAATATGAGAACCAACCAAAATACAACATTTACTCAAACACCGATTGTTAAGCTTGGTCAAAAAATAGAAGCTGGACAAGCAATCGCGGATGGTGCGAATATGGATCAAGGAGAGCTTGCTATCGGTAAGAATATCCGTGTTGCGTTTATGCCATGGAACGGGTATAACTATGAGGATGCGATTATTATCTCTGAAAAACTGATCCGTGAGGATACATTTACTTCAGTTCACACGTATGAAAAAGAAGTTGAAGCAAGAGAATTGAAGCATGGTACAGAAGAGATCACAAGAGATATTCCTAACATCCGTGAAGATGAATTACTTCACCTTGATGAGTCCGGGATCGTTAAGATAGGTACCTATGTGAAGCCTGGTATGATCCTTGTTGGTAAGGTAAGTCCAAAAGGTGAGATCAAACCGACACCTGAAGAGAGACTACTTAGAGCGATCTTTGGAGAGAAAGCTGGACATGTTGTGAATAAATCACTTTATTGTCCTGCTTCAATGGAAGGTGTAGTTGTAGATATCAAAGTATTTACAAAAAAAGGGTATGAAAAAGATGCACGTGCTATCCAGGCGTATGAGGCAGAGAAAGCACAGCTTGACAGTGACCACCATGATCAACTTCTTATGATCGATAGAGAAGAGATTCTTCGTATCGCTAAGTACCTTTCTGAACAAGATCTTGTAAAAGATGTGACAATCGGTGAAAATGAGTATAAATCTGGTTCTAAGATAGACCAAGAGACGATTAAAGAGGTAAACAGATTTGCTCTTAGAGGCGTGGTACAGTCATATTCTGAAGAGGTACAAGAAGAGTATGAAGCACTTAAGAACTACTTCCTTAAACAGAAGAAGAGACTTAAGACTGAGCATGAAGAGAAACTTTCTGTACTTGAGAAAGACGATATTCTCCCTAGCGGTGTAACAAAACTTGTAAAAGTGTATATTGCAACGAAGCGTAAGCTAAAAGTTGGGGATAAGATGGCAGGACGTCACGGAAACAAAGGTATCGTATCTAATATCGTTCCTGAGATCGATATGCCATATATGGAAGATGGTACACCGGTTGAGATCATCCTTAACCCACTAGGGGTACCTTCTCGTATGAACATTGGACAGATCCTTGAAGTACACTTGGGGCTTGTAGGTAAAAATCTTGGTACACAGATCCAGGAGATTTTCGATAACAAGCAGGCTGATTTTGTTGAACAGCTTAGAGCAAAGATGACTGAAATTGCTGATGTTGCGAAACTAATGAATGCCAAAGAGACATTAGCGAAGATGAGCGATGAAGATCTGATCAAGTACGGTAGAGACTGGAGTAAAGGTGTTAAGTTTGCTACACCGGTATTCGAAGGTGCGAACCAAGCAGAGTTTGATAAACTCTTTGAGCTTGCAAAAATCGAGAGTGACGGTAAAATGGTACTCTTTGACGGGAAGACAGGTGAGCAGATGATTGAGCGTGTAAATGTTGGATATATGTATATGCTTAAACTACACCACCTTGTTGATGAGAAGGTGCATGCACGTTCAACTGGTCCATACTCACTTGTTACTCAACAGCCAGTAGGTGGTAAAGCCCTCTTTGGTGGACAAAGATTTGGGGAAATGGAAGTTTGGGCACTTGAAGCATATGGTGCATCACACATTCTAAAAGAGATGCTCACAATCAAATCAGATGATGTTGAGGGTAGAGCAAGAGCATATAGAGCGATCACTAAAGGAGAGCCGGTACCTGAGTCTGGTGTTCCTGAAACAATGTTCGTATTAACAAAAGAGCTTCAAGCACTTGGACTTGATGCAGAACTTTATGCACAGAAAAATGAAGTGGAGGTTGAAGATGAGTAAGCAACTAGAAAATTTAACACCAATAGATCTTAACAGTGAAGAGAGACCTCAGGATATTGAGGCCTTCCAACTAAGAGTAGCAAGTCCTGAGAAGGTACTTTCTTGGAGTTACGGTGAGGTAAAAAAACCTGAGACGATCAACTATAGAACACTGAAGCCTGAACGTGACGGTCTTTTCTGTGCGAAAATCTTCGGACCGATTCGTGACTATGAGTGTCTGTGCGGTAAGTACAAAAAGATGCGTTACAAAGGTGTTGTATGTGAGAAGTGTGGTGTTGAAGTTACTACTTCAAAAGTAAGAAGAAGCAGAATGGGTCATATTGATCTTGTTGCACCGGTTGCACATATCTGGTATGTATCTTCACTTCCATCACGTATCGGTACATTACTTGGTGTTAAGATGAAAGATCTTGAACGTGTACTTTACTACGAAGCATACATCGTAAAAACTCCGGGTAGTGCAAGTTATGATAGTGAAGGTCTTAGTCCACTAGCAAAATATGATGTTCTTAATGAAGAGCAGTACCAGCAGATCATGCAGCGTTTTGCTGATACAGATCTTGATGCGCGTATGGGTGGAGAGATCATTCAAGAGCTTCTTGCAGACCTTGATCTTGTAGAGATGTATAATCAGCTTAAAGAAGAGATCGAATCAACAAGATCAGAAGCAAAGAGAAAAACGATCGTTAAAAGACTGAAAGTAATCGAGTCATTCCTACACTCAGGAAACAGACCAGAGTGGATGATGCTTACACAACTTCCAGTACTTCCTCCGGATCTAAGACCACTTGTAAGTCTTGATGGCGGTAAATTTGCAGTTTCAGATGTTAACGACCTTTATAGAAGAGTAATTAACAGAAACCAGCGTTTGAAGAGACTGATCGAACTTGATGCGCCTGAGATTATTGTAAGAAACGAAAAACGTATGCTTCAAGAAGCGGTAGATGCACTTTTTGATAACGGTAGAAGAGGCAATGCAGTTAAAGGTGCAAACAAAAGACCATTGAAGTCACTTTCAGAGGTAATTAAAGGTAAGCAGGGACGTTTCCGTCAGAACCTTCTTGGTAAAAGGGTTGACTTCTCTGGACGTTCTGTTATCGTTGTTGGTCCGGACCTTCGTATGGATCAGTGTGGTCTTCCTAAAAAGATGGCGATCGAGCTATTTAAACCTCACTTGATGGCGAAGCTTGAAGAGAAAGGGTATGCAACAACGCTTAAACAAGCTAAAAAAATGATTGAAAAGCAGGAAAACGAGGTATGGGAGTGTCTAGAAGAGGTAGTTGAGAACTATCCGGTTCTTCTTAACCGTGCACCGACACTTCACAAACTTTCGATCCAGGCGTTCCACCCAAGATTGATTGAAGGTAAAGCAATTCAGCTTCACCCGCTTGTGTGTGCGGCATTCAACGCCGACTTCGATGGTGACCAGATGGCTGTACACGTACCGCTTTCAGATGAGGCAATAGCTGAAGCAAAAGTATTGATGCTGGCTTCAATGAACATCTTGCTTCCAGCATCAGGTAAAGCGATCGCTGTACCGTCTCAGGATATGATTTTGGGTCTTTATTACCTAACGTTAGAGAAAAATGATGTAAAAGGTGAGCACAAACTCTTTGCAAACGTTGAAGAGGTTGAGATCGCATTTGAACAGCAGTCTCTTGACCTGAATGCACGTATCAGAACAGTGATCGAGGGACGTATCACGACATCTACTGCAGGTAGACTGATCTTGAAATCGATTATTCCTGATTATGTACCTGAGAAGTACTGGAATAAAATTCTTAAGAAAAAAGATATCGGTGCACTAGTTGACTATATCTATAAAATTGGTGGTGTAGCAGAGACTGCAACATTCCTAGATAACCTTAAGGATATGGGTTTCAAATATGCAACAAAGGTCGGTGTATCGATCTCAGTTGAAGATATCAAGATCCCTGAGCTTAAAGAGGAGCTTGTAAAAGCTGCTACTGAAGATGTAAAAGAGATCCAAAGACAATTTGGTGCAGGTCTACTTACTGATCAAGAGCGTTATAACAAAATTATTGATATCTGGACAGATGCGAACAACGGTATCGCAGAAGGTTTGATGGCTAAGATCAGAGCTGATAAAGACGGATTTAACTCAGTTCACATGATGGCTGACTCTGGTGCGAGGGGTTCTGCAGCTCAGATCAGACAGCTTTCAGGGATGAGGGGTCTTATGGCGAAATCGGATGGATCGATCATTGAAACACCGATTACCTCAAACTTCCGTGAAGGACTAAATGTACTTGAGTACTTTATTTCAACACACGGTGCGAGAAAAGGTCTTGCCGATACGGCACTTAAGACAGCGAACGCTGGTTACTTGACAAGAAAACTGATTGACGTTGCACAAAACGTGAAGATTGTAATGAGTGACTGTGGTACACATGAAGGTGTAGAAGTATCGGATATCGTAGTTGGTAACGAGATGATCGAACCACTATCAGATCGTATCTACGGTAGAGTATTGGCTCAAGACATCATCGACCCAATCACTTCAGAAGTATTGGTAAGTGAAGGTACACTGATCGATGAAGAGATGGCTCAGCGTGTTCAAGATGCAGGAGTTAGATCAGTAGTGATGAGAGCTCCATCTGCATGTAAAGCGCCGAAGGGAATTTGTGCAAAGTGTTACGGTCTGAATATGGCTGATAACAAACTGGTAAAACGTGGTGAAGCGGTTGGTGTTATTGCAGCACAATCGATCGGTGAACCTGGTACACAGCTTACACTACGTACATTCCACACTGGTGGTACGGCAACAGCAGGTAAGGAAGAGAGACAAATCGTAGCAAGTAAAGAAGGTTTCATCCGTTACTATAACCTTGCAGTTTATAGAAATACTGAAGATAAGTTGATCGTTGCGAACAGAAGAAATGCCGGTGTACTTTTGGTTGAGCCAAAAGTAAAAGCGACTATTTCTGGTAAAGTGAAGATTCAGGTTACACATGATGAATATGTAATCTCTGTGGTTGCTGAGGGTAAAGATGAGATTAAATACAATTTCAGAAAGTCTGACGTAGCAAAATCAAACGAGCTTGCTGGGGTTGCAGGTAAGATTGAAGGTAAATTCTTCTTACCGTTAGAAGATGGTGATGTTGTTGAAGAGGGTGATTCTATTGTTGAGATGATCAATGAAGGTTGGTCAGTACCATCACGTATCCCATTTGCTTCAGAGCTAAAAGTGGAGAATGGTGCACCTGTAACACAAAAAGTGATCTCTGAATCAAAAGGTAAAGTGAAGTTCTTCTTACTTAGAGGTGATTATCTTGAAGCACATCCTGAAAGTAAAGAGGGTGATGTAGTTACACAAAAAGGTCTCTTCGCGGTTGTCGTTGATGATAACAATAGAGAAGCAGCAAGACACTACATTTCAAGAGGATCGAAACTTCATGTGTCAAATGATCAGAAAGTGGAAAGAGGAGATCTCCTTTCTGCACCGGAAGTAATGGAACAAACTGTTGTTGCAGAGTGGGACCCTTACTCAGAGCCGATCATTGCAGAACAAAAAGGTACGTTGAAGTTTGAAGATATCATTCCTGGTGTTACGGTAATCGAACAGTTCGATGAAGTGACGGGTGAGTCAAGACTAGAGCTTAATGAGTATATCCCGGCTGCATATAAACCGGCGATCATTCTTGCAACAGAGTCAGGAGAGCTTATTCGTTATCAACTTGTTCCAAGAACAAGCCTTTTTGTGAAAGACGGAGCAGAGGTTAACACAGCAGATATCCTTGCAAAAACACCAAAAGCTGCGATCAAGTCAAGCGATATTACCGGGGGTCTTCCAAGAGTATCCGAACTCTTTGAAGCAAGACGTCCTAAAGATATTGCTCTGATTGCACAGATTGATGGTGTCGTAAGCTTTGGTAAACCTCTACGTGGTAAACAAAGACTTATCATTACAGGTGACGGAGATCAGATCACTGAGCAGTTTGTTGATAAGAACAAGAACGTATTGGTTCATGCAGGAGATTATGTACACGCAGGTGAGAAATTGACTGACGGTACTATCTCAAGCCATGATATTCTTGCTGCACTAGGTGAGAAAGCACTGTATGAATATATCGTTTCTGAAGTACAGATGGTTTACCGCCGTCAAGGGGTTAACATCTCAGATAAACACATTGAGATCGTTGTTTCTCAGATGATGCGTCAGGTAAAAGTAATTGATAGCGGTAATAGTAAATTCATCGCTGGAGATATTGTATCTCGCCGTAAGTTCCAAGAAGAGAACGAAAGTGTGTTGAAACTTGGTGGTGAACCTGCGATCGCTGAGCCAATGCTAGTAGGTATCACCCGTTCAGCGGTTGGTGCAGACTCGATCATCTCGGCTGCATCATTCCAGGATACTACAAAAGTATTGACTTCGGCATCAATCGCTGGAACAGTAGATGCGCTTGAAGATCTTAAAGAGAACGTTGTTATCGGTCGTCTGATCCCTGTTGGTACAGGTATGATCAACCTTGACAAAATCTCAATCAGTACTACAGAAGAGTAGTATAAGAACCACTTCGGTGGTTCTTGAACTTTCCTTTACATTAACTACTGTAAAAATGTATATAAAAAAATCTTAAGATATTTTCAGTATAATATGCCTCCATTTTTCCGGGGTTTGTTCGATTTTAGAGCATTGTGGTGTTTTAAGATGGGATTATCCCAAGATTGATGAGTTATGGAGTGTATTTTTAGCGCAAAGCTTAAAAAACTTCGTGAACACCGGGTTTACTTCAACAGAAGACACCTATAGGAAGTGCCCTTTGGGTACTAGCAGCTAGCTGCTTTTACATTAAATTCGAGTACTTAATTATAAGTATTGTTATTTGGTGTAACAGCCAATGATTCAATTCAAAATAACAAAGAGAAAGGATTACGATTGCCTACAATTAACCAATTGATTCGTAAAGAGCGTAAAAAAGTGATTAAAAAATCAAAATCACCAGCGCTTGTGAACTGTCCTCAAAGAAGAGGTGTTTGTACAAGAGTATATACAACTACTCCTAAGAAACCAAACTCAGCACTTAGAAAAGTTGCTAAAGTAAGACTTACAAGTGGATTCGAAGTAATCGCTTATATCGGTGGTGAGGGTCACAACCTTCAAGAACACTCTATCGTACTTATTCGTGGTGGTAGGGTAAAAGACTTACCGGGTGTTAAGTATCACATTGTTCGTGGTGCATTGGATGCTTCAGGTGTAGCTAACAGAACTGTTGCTAGATCTAAGTATGGTGCTAAGAGACCTAAAAAATAATTTTAGGAATATACTTAAAAGAGGTTAGCCTGATATCAGGCTTATGCAGGTATTGTCAGTGAACCTTCGTGGACAAGACTTGAGTAAATCAACAATATAAAGATTGAAGAGGAAAAACAAATGAGAAGAAGAAAAGCTCCTGTTAGACCGGTACTTCCAGATCCAGTATACGGTTCTAAAGTTTTAACAAAATTCATCAATGCAGTAATGCTTGATGGTAAGAAAAGTACAGCACAAAAAGTAGTTTATTCTGCGTTAGAAAGAATTGAATCAAAGACAGGTGAAAAAGGTATCGATATCTTTAACCAGGCAATGGACAATGTAAGACCATTGATGGAAGTAAAGAGTAGAAGAGTTGGTGGTGCTACTTACCAAGTACCAATGGAAGTAAGACCTGTAAGACAACAATCATTAGGGATCAGATGGATCGTTGATGCTGCAAGAAAAAGAAATGAAAGAACTATGATGGAGCGTCTAAGCAACGAGCTAATGGATGCTGCAACTGAAAAAGGTTCTGCTTTCAAGAAGAAAGAAGATACTTATAAAATGGCAGAGGCTAATAAAGCATTTGCTCACTACAGATGGTAAGGAATTAGATTATGGCAAGATCACATAAACTAGAAGACGTAAGAAACATCGGTATTGCTGCACACATTGATGCAGGTAAAACGACAACAACTGAAAGAATTCTTTTCTATACAGGTGTTGAGCACAAGATCGGTGAGGTTCATGATGGTGCTGCTACAATGGACTGGATGGAGCAAGAGCAAGAAAGAGGTATTACAATTACTTCTGCTGCGACAACTTGTACATGGGCTGATAAGCAGATCAACATTATCGACACTCCGGGTCACGTTGACTTTACAATTGAAGTTGAGCGTTCAATGAGAGTACTTGACGGTGCAGTTTCTGTATTCTGTGCAGTTGGTGGGGTTCAGCCACAATCTGAGACAGTATGGAGACAAAGAAACAGATACGGTGTACCATCTATCGTATTCGTAAACAAAATGGACAGAACAGGTGCAGATTTCTATGAAGTAGAAAGACAAATTCGTGAAAGACTTAAAGGTAACCCGGTTCCTATCCAACTTCCTATCGGTGCTGAAGACAACTTCGAAGGTGTCGTTGATCTTGTAAAAATGAAAGAGATCGTATGGGATATGGATGCAGCGATGGGTTCAGCATACCATGAGCAAGATATTCGTCCAGAGCTTCAGGATAAAGCAGAAGAGTACCGTGAATTGATGATCGATGCGATCTCAGCAGTAGACGGTAACGAAGAGCTTATGGAAAAATTCCTTGAAGGTGAAGAGATCAGTAACGATGAGATCAAAGCAGCGATCAAGCGTGCGACTATCGCAATGCATATTGTTCCAATGACTGCTGGTACTGCGTTCAAGAACAAAGGTGTTCAGACACTTCTTGATGCGGTTGTTGATTATCTTCCTGCACCAACTGAAGTACCACAAATCAAAGGTACGATGATGGATGATGAGACTCAAGAAGTTGTGGTTGAGTCTACGGATAACGGACCTTTTGCTGCACTTGCGTTTAAGATCATGACTGACCCGTTTGTTGGACAGTTGACATTTATCCGTGTGTACAGAGGTATTCTTGAAGCTGGTTCATATGCGCTTAACTCTACAAAAGATAAAAAAGAGCGTGTTGGTCGTATTATGAAGATGCACGCGATCAAACGTGAAGAAGTTAAAGAGATCTATGCAGGTGAGATCGGAGCAGTTGTAGGTCTTAAAGATACAACAACAGGTGATACGCTCTGTTCAGACAAAGATAAAGTAGTTCTTGAGAGAATGGATTTCCCAGAGCCGGTTATTTCAGTTGCGGTTGAGCCTAAAACAAAAGCTGACCAGGAAAAAATGGGTATTGCGCTTGGTAAACTTGCTGCAGAGGATCCATCATTCAGAGTTGCGACAGATGAAGAGTCTGGTCAGACAATTATTTCTGGTATGGGTGAGCTTCACCTTGAGATCATCGTTGACCGTATGAAGAGAGAGTTTAAAGTAGAAGCAGAAGTTGGTGCACCACAAGTTGCTTACCGTGAAACAATCAGAAGCTCTGTTGAAAAAGAGTACAAGTACGCAAAACAATCTGGTGGTCGTGGACAGTTCGGTCACGTATACCTCAGAATCGAGCCGCAAGAAGCGGGTGCTGGTTACCTATTCGTTGATGAGATCAAAGGTGGGGTTATTCCTAAAGAGTTCGTTGGGCCGGTTGATAAAGGTATCCAGGAAGCAATGCAAAGAGGTATCCAAGCTGGTTATCCGGTAGAAGACGTTAAAGTAACACTTTACGATGGATCATACCACGATGTTGACTCTTCTGAGATGGCATTTAAACTTGCTGGTTCGATGGGATTCAGAGAGGGTTGTAAACAAGCTAACCCTGTTATCCTTGAGCCACTTATGAAGGTTGAAGTTGAGACGCCTGAAGAGTCAATGGGTGACGTTATCGGTGACGTTTCAAAAAGACGTGGTCAGGTAAATGGAATGGATGATAGAGCAGGTATGAAAGTTGTTAGAGCATTCGTACCACTTTCTGAGATGTTCGGTTACTCAACTGACCTTAGATCGATGACACAAGGTCGTGCGACTTACTCTATGGAATTTGACCACTATGAGGAAGTTCCGACTAACGTTGCAAAAGAGATCATCGAAAAGCGTAACAGCTAATTTCAGATTTCTTTACTGCATATCCGCCCGAACGGGGCTTGCTCCGTTCGGTCACTTACTTAAATGTAAGCTCTCTCACTATACAATCACCATTCAAACAAATCTACAGCAAATTAACTCTGAAATAAGTATTTATTTTTAAACCACATTATATTTATACATTTAGGATTTTTTATGAAATTCATTATTGACCTTATTGAAGATATCAGAGTCGAGATTGGTAATAACCCTGATTTTACAATAAATGCTATGCTCCTTAAAGAGGATGTTAATGATCCTCAGAAGCTTATCTATGGCGGTGAAGCAGGTCTTAATAGCTTTACGTTGGATGAAGCTGGCAGAAAACTTATGATCAAATTTAACGGCTCAACTGAGATATTGACAATAGGTGAACTGATCAAGCATATTTTGATCTATGATATGGATAAGATGATGTATGAAGCAAGACTCAATATAAACCATCAGCACAATGATATAGAGGTGCTTGGTTTTGGTAAATCTATTGAGGAAAAGAAGTATTTTATTTTTATCAAACTGTAGCAGGTAGAACGATCTGTCTACCTGTTATCAGTTAATCATATATTGCTGTTTTACCGAAGTTCTTTGCTAATTGAGCATAAAAAAGTGCTCTGTATTTGTGTCTATTGGAATTTCCCATCATTTCGCATACATTTGCAATAGCTGCATCAAGTTCTTTATCAGATTGTGTAAGACCCAATTTATTTTTTAGAAAATTTTCTCGGACGGTCTCTACTTCACTCTCATCAGTACATGATACTATTTCTGAATCATTATTATAGATTGACGGTCCTAAAGCAATTGTGACTTTTTCTATCAATTCTGAGCTAAGTGCCAGGCCTAATTTTTTGCACTCTTCAACATAGTGTGCTACTTTTTCATCCAGTTTACTCATGGTCACTCCTTTTTTTAATGATGTGACTTCATTATAACATATAACTATCTTAGTCGAGTAACATTGGATTTTGACTAAACAGTATCCAGTTTATAGAGACCTTATGGTATTGACAAAACAATGCTATTGATTCATAGGGGATCTTTTTTCGTTTTTTTATCACGGCATAATATTGGGGATCAAGTTTAAGTGCATGCGCGATATCTCTATCATAAATTTTCTCTTTTTTAAGTGTAGAGTGCAGGATAGTACGGATACGTTCAGTAACTTCTAAAAAATCTATCATGTAACTCCTTTTGGGATATCATAATAGATTTTTGAAGAGCATGAACAATATATGTCACATTGACATATTTTAGTTGTTTTCGCTATCGATTTCTATAATTGTATGTACATTCCCACGTGGATTAAAATCAGCGATAAGCTTCATAGATTTTGGTTGAAGTTTATTAAAGAGTGTGTCATAAAACTCATTTGCAGCATTTTCATGTGAAATATATCTATGCATAAATGAGTTGATATAAAGTTTCAACGCTTTTAGCTCGATCACTCTTTCATCGGGTTGATATGATAGTCTAAATGTAGCAAAATCAGGGTAACCTGACCTAGGACACATACACATAAATTCAGGGAGTTCTATGTTGATCGTATAATTTTTCTTATGTTCATTTGGCCAGAAGTTCTCTTTCGCATTGATATCAAATTCACGTATTTCTTTTTCACCGTATTTCATTTGTTTCCTTTATTGTATTTTTCTATTAAATGATATTCATCAATTGGTTTGGCGATACCAAATCCTTGTAGGTAATCGATACCGAGTAATTTTAGTTTTTCTTTTTGTTCTTCTTTATCCACCCATTTGGCTACAGTAGTAATCCCAAGTTCTTTGGACATTTTGATTAATGAATCCAACATAGCTAGGGTGTTTTTGTCAGAGAGTTTTGTGACGTACTCTCTATCAAACTGTATCATATCAAAGGAGAAGTGTTTCATGTATTCCATAGAGGCATTAGATGCACCGAAATTATCGATACATATGCGTACACCATGTGCACGTATTTGTTTTAGTGTTCTAAGGTAACCACTAAGGTTATGGTGTGTTTTTCTCTCATAGAGTTGAATGATGATACGGGATGCATCAATATTTGATTCTTCAAGCAGTTTGAAGAACTGATCTTGAAACTGTTTATCTCTTAATGAAAAAGGTGAAAGGTTAAAGGTTAAAGAGATATTCTTATCAATTAAAGGCAGCAAGTCAACAACATGTTTGAGCAGCATCATATCGTACTCTCTACCAAGTCCCATTTTGTTAATGATAGGTAGATAGACACGTGGAAGAATATCTTCTTTTGTCTGATGCTTGAGTTTAGCAGCGATCTCATATGTATCTATCGTATTGGTATGAAGATTGAAAAGCGGACGAAAAGAGAGAGATAGGTCTCCTTTTTTCATAGCATTGACAATCGTTTGTTCGATTTCAGAATACTCTTTAGCATCTTTTACCAGCTCTTTTGAATCATCATCTTTACTTTGGTTGGAGTTCAAAATATTTCTGAGCTGTGAAATATCTTTTTTTAGATTGAAATCCGGATTAGTGATCACTGCATATTGATAATCCAATTCAATGTGGTCGATCGTGCCATATTTGTTGATAAATGCATTGATAATATCCGTCACCGGTTCATCTATGGTAGTCAGGCCTATAAGGAACTCTGCTCCGTAACGTCTAGCGATGAGTGGTTCTTTAATCCCTTTTTCGCGCAAATAATGATTGATCTTATGTATCATATTATACAGCAGTAGGTCAACTTGCTCATTACTATAGTTCTGGTTAATCAAATAGAGGTTATCAACAACGAGAAGTGCCAATGCGTCAGGTTTTTTCTTTTTGAGTTTTTCCCAAAATGCTCTTTCATTAAATCCATGTGTGACAGGGTCTATCAATGACTCCTCAACACTTCGTTCCAAAAAGAAGTAGATAAAATAGACGGAGATAAAGACCATTGCAGCGATCAAGATTTTGTTTTCAAAGTTAAGATCTACAATTTCGCCCTTGAGGTATGTAGAATAGACGACCAACGCAACCAATACCAGAATAGGTATTGCTGCCCTGAGGGCAAGTTTGAATCGTCGTCCTCGTTCCTCAAGTTCGGATAAGAGCATTATACATCCAGGTGTTTTACATCTTTTGCATGTGTTTCGATGTAGTTACGTCTTGGTTCAACTTCATCACCCATGAAGAGTGTAAAGGTTTCACTAGCAGTTTCCAAGTCATCGATTTTGACCTGAAGCAGTTTTCTGTTCTCAGGAGTCATCGTAGTTTCCCATAACTGTTCAGGGTTCATCTCACCCAGACCTTTATAACGTTGGATATAGGCACCTTTTTTAGCATTGCTTTCTATCTGTTCGAAAAGTTCAAGCAGGTCTTGATCAGCAAACTCTTCTGTGATATGATCGTTGATACGTGCATGGATCTCGATCGCACTGTTGTATTGCGGATTCGTAAAGAGGACATCATCGATGATAAGCTCTTCAAGTCCATCCTTGGTCTGAACATAAAGGTGGATCTGATCATCAGTGACAGACTTGTTGAGAATGTTATAGCCAAGTTGGTCAATGTAGGCTTCAATCGTTTTAAAGAGGGCTTCATTAGAAGTACCGATGATATCAGGGTTCTCTATCATATAACGTACCACTTCAGGCAGGGCAAAACGGTTCTCTAGGTCTTTCAATGTCATTTTATAGTGTCCTACAAGCTTGAAGAGATCCACAAGATCGTTATCTCCCATTGTCTGACTCTCGATTGCTGCGATACCGTTTTCGATCAGGAAGTTGTTAAGATCTACATCATCCTTAAGGTACATTTCATTCTTCCCTTTTTTATAACGGTAAAGCGGCGGTTGAGCAAGATAGAGATATCCTTTTTCGATCACCGGTCTTAAGAATCTGAAGAAGAATGTCATCAGAAGTGTTTGAATATGGCTACCGTCGACATCGGCATCGGTCATGATGATGATTTTGTGATAACGTAGCCTTTCCTCATCGAATTCATCACCGATACCGCAACCAAGAGCAGTGATCATATTTTTGATCTCATCAGATTTCAGGATCTTGTCTAAACGTGCTTTTTCTACGTTAAGGATTTTACCTTTTAGTGGCAATATAGCTTGGAACACTCTATCACGTCCCTGTTTTGCAGAACCACCAGCAGAGTCTCCCTCAACAAGATAGATTTCAGAGATTTCCGGATCTTTGCTTTGGCAGTCTGCAAGTTTACCCGGAAGTGTTCCAATGCTCATAGAATCTTTACGTTTTACGAGCTCTTTTGCACGTTTTGCAGCGTCACGTCCACGTGCAGCAAGAAGGACTTGCTCCATAATAGCTTTCGCTTCGATCGGGGTCTCTTCAAGATACTTGTTAAAGTTTTCACTAAAGAGCTTCTGAACCAGTGGTCTTACGTAACTTGAACCCAGTTTCCCTTTAGTTTGTCCTTCGAACTGTGGTTCGGGTACACGTACTGATACGATAGCGATGAGACCCTCTTTGCAGTCATCTCCAGTGATTTTTGTATTTTTTTCTTTGGCATTGGCATTTTTAGAGATGTAACTTGCAATTGATCTGGTCAGACCGGCTCTAAATCCTGCTTCATGCGTACCACCTTCAGGAGTTTTAATGTTATTTACAAAAGAAAGTACTTTTTCGGTATCTGAGTTACAGTACATCATCGCGATATCGATTTCTACGGTTCCTCCCTCTGCATCTTCTGCACTACCGCTGAAGAACTGTGCACTAGAGAGCGGTTCTTTTGTATTCATCTCCTCAACAAATTGGCGGATACCGCCTTCAAAGTGGAAGAGTTCTTTTGTATCGTCTCTTTCATCTCTAAAGTCGATAGTGATCTTTGGATTAAGGTAACAAAGCTCTTTGAAACGCTTCATCAAGATCTCTTTTTTGAAGGTTACTGTCTCTGTAAAGATCGTTTCATCCGGCCAGAACTCGATCTTGGTTCCGTGTTTTTTTGTACTGTCACCTGATGCAAGCGGTGCATCCGGGATACCTTTTTGGAAGCTTTGTGTATGGATCTCACCGTCTTTGAAGATGGTCATGTCCAGTTTTTTAGAGAGTGCGTTTACTACAGAGACACCAACTCCGTGAAGTCCACCTGAGACCTTATAGGTGTCTTTGTCAAATTTACCACCGGCATGAAGAACTGTAAGTACTACTGTCGCAGCAGAGATCTTTTCAGTCGGATGTTCTGTAACCGGGATACCACGGCCGTTATCCTCAATGATCGCTGAACCCTCTTTGGTAAGAGTGACTTTGATCATATCACAGTAACCTGCCATTGCTTCATCGATTGAGTTGTCGACAACTTCGTAGACTAGATGGTGAAGCCCTCTTTCTGAGGTGTCACCGATATACATCCCCGGCCTTTTTCTTACCGCTTCTAGACCTTTTAGGACCTTAATATTACTAGCACCATAATCTGCCATTTTGCACTCCGTTCTGTGGGGTTATAATAGTAAATATTTTAGCCAAAAAGTGCTTAGAAATGACGTGTAAAATGTCAACACTTTTGTAGAGCTAAAAAATAGAGGAGAGTTAGGCTATAAGAGCATCCCGGCTTGTTGTTTTTTGGTCACAACAACGTCGATCTCATAAGGATCGATAAACTGCTTTTTCTGATAGGCTTCGAGAGCAAAACGTCCTATCATTGCAGCATTGTCCGAGCAGTATTGAAGCGGTGCAACATGAAGGGTTTTGTCAAACTCATTACAGAGGTTTTGATAGGCTTCTCTGATATATTTGTTCGCCGAAGCCCCACCTACGATCGCGAAATCTTTGATCGTTTCGGATTTGAAGATCTTTTTGCTTTTTTGCACCAGATGAAGTTTGAGCGCTTTTTGGAAGCTTGCAGAGAGATCACACTTGTCCTGCTTGCTCATTCCTTCAATCCCGCCAAGCTTTTCGATTTCCAGCCGTACGGCATTTTTCAGCCCGGAAAGAGAAAATGCAATGAGTTTTGAGTTTCGGAGTGGTACAGGTAGATCAAAACGATCTTCATCCCCGTTAAGGGCAAGTGATTCAATGATAGGCCCTCCCGGATATCCAAGTCCCATCATTTTAGCGACCTTGTCATAGCTTTCTCCTACACTGTCGTCCATACTGGTTGCCAGTATCTCCATTCGCTCAAAACTCTCTACACGAATGATTTGTGTATGTCCTCCTGAGATAAGAAGGACCAATAGAGGCAAAGTGGTCTCTTTTTCAATAAAAAGCGAATAGATATGTCCTTTGAGATGGTGTACAGCGATCAATGGAATCTTCTGAAGTGATGCAATCGTCTTTGCCATAGCGATCCCCTCAAGCAAAGTGACACCCAAGCCCGGCTGGTTCGTGACAGCTACTGCTTTGAGTTTATCAAAATAGGGCTTGGTCTCTTCAAGGAGTTTGGGAAGTGTTACTGCATGAAGTCTGGAAGCAAGTTCCGGTACGACGCCTCCATAACAGGCATGTTCTGCTTCTTGGGAGATTTTTTTGTGGAAGAGAACCTTTTTGGTTGCTATCTCTGTGATCGCCAGTGAGCTGTCATCACAGCTTGATTCAATACTTAAAATCATTTTTTCTCCATTACCAGATTCTCTATTAGTTCCCATTTTCCATATCCGCTGTCAGCATTGATATGTCCCGCATTTTCAATGACTTTTAGCGGTATATTGTAATGAGATGCGATTTTTGCTGCTTCGTCAACACTTACCCAAGGATCATTATCAGAGACGATCATATGAACCTCTTTTGCATGTAAAGAAGTCGGCATAGGTGCAGGGAAGAAGGTCTTGATCGTTTTCTCTTCTGTGTCTAGACTTGGAGGTGAGACCATAAAAAGACGCTCTACCGTATTCATTCCATCTTCTTCACAGAGCCATAACCAGAGTGTATTTGCCAAAGAGTGGCAGACCACGGTATCGGGTTTAAACTCTTTTAGTAACTGCATCACCTGTGTAACCCAACGGTTTTTGCTTGGGAAATGACAGTTATCTAAAAGCGGAAAAGAGACCGTACCATAGTTTCTTGCAACTTCTGCAGCAAGTTCTGCCTGCCAGTGCGGCGCATCACTCCCACCCCATCCATGCAGGATAAGTACTTTATCATTTCTTGACATAAGCCCGTACCTCTTTATCTATTGCAATGATCTCATCAATTGTATCGGCTTTGAAATTCTCAAACTTTTTATACGCATCCAGTACCATTTCACTCATTCCAAAAAAACTGCACTGCTCACGTTTAAAGGCTTCGATCGCTTCTTCATTGGCTGCGTTGACCACTACACCAAGATGCGGATTTCCCAGGATATGCTCCTTGATCTGCCAAATAGGATATCTTCGCTCTTCTATCGGTAGGAATTCAATACTGCCCATTGTCAGCAAATCTGTAGGAGGCAAGATCGGTTCGGTGACCTCTCCTCGCAATGCAAAAGCGATAGGCAGCTTCATATCTACTCCTGCAAAGTGTGCTGTTGTTGAGCCGTCTTTAAACTCAGCCAATGCATGAACCATGGATTTCTTTTCGATCAGGGCATCGATATCAGTCGTATCAAAGAGCCATTTGGCTTCCAGCAGTTCAAAAAGTTTATTGGTCATGGTCGCTGAATCAATCGTAATCTTGTCACCCATCGACCAGTTGGGGTGTTTGAGCGCATCTGCAAAGTTTGCATTTTTCATCTTTGCGATCTCCCACTCTCGGAATGCTCCTCCACTGGCCGTGATATAAAGTTTGGAGAAGGGACGGTCGTTCATCAGGTACCAAAGTCCAAAGTGCTCCGAATCAATCGGAGTGATCAGGGACATATCAATGAATTCACCGGCAACTACCAGTGACTCTTTATTGGCAAGTGCCACTTTTTTACCAAGGCTTGTTGCTTTGAGTGTAGGAGCCAACCCAACATATCCCACTAAAGCATTGACGACTGTCTCGCTTTTACTCTCTTCGATTGCTTCCAAGATCGCTTTACTCCCTGCCCTTACATCGGTGTGGTTGACCTTGGCTCTGTCTGCCTCATTGGCAATAACAACTGTTTTAGGATGATGCTCTGCGATCTGTTCGTTGAGCAGATCAATATTGTTGCCTGCTACCAGTGTTTCTATCGCGATATTGTATCGCTTGGCAATGATCAGTGTATTGACTCCGATAGAGCCGGTAGAGCCCAGTAGTACAATGCTTTGCATACTTAGATCAGTGCTCTCAGGGAGATCAACATCATGATAGAACCGAAGAGGTAACCATCAATGCGGTCAAGTACACCACCATGTCCTGGAAGGATATCTCCCGAGTCTTTGACCTCTGCTTCACGTTTGAGGTAAGACTCGAACAGATCACCAAATACTGATGATGCAGAAGTAAAGAGTGTCACAAATACAGCGATCCAAAACGGTACTATATAGGCACCGATCGCACTTCCGATCAATGTTGCAAAGAATAGACCTCCATATACACCTTCAAGTGTTTTGTTTGGAGAAGTATCCGAGAACTTTGTCTGCCCGAACTTTTTACCGGTGAAGTAGGCTCCCGTATCCGTCAAAGTGATAGTGATAACCAACCATAGTATCGTCATCATGCCAAAATCCTGGTAAAGCGTCAAGATAAAGAGCATTCCGCTGACTGGATAGAGAAACGGCAGGATAAGTTTTTTATCAAAGTTGTGAAAATAGGCAATAGCAGCACCAAAGATTACCGCAATAAAGAAGAACAGGTCATCAGGATTTGGGTAAAAATAGGCAATGACCCAGATAAAAACCGCCCAGAAGTAAGCACTGTTGGATTGAAGTTCAAAGAGTCTCATCGCTTCAAAAAAAGCAATGATATAGATTGCACCCAAAAATATCCATGTCAGTGTAAAATTATCGATCAATCCAATAAATAAGACGAGAGTGAATAGTCCCACGCCGGTAACCCAGCGCTTTTGATACTGAGATAGGTTTTCTATCATTGTTGTGTCCTGATTTTAATATGGATAATATTATATCAGATGGTGAGTTATACTCTGATTTCTACACCCTCTTTGGTCACATGGATGGTGTGGTATTGATTGTAAAGGACATTGGATCCCTCTTGGACCTTGACAAATTTTCGTTTGGTATAGTCTACTTCGTAATCCCCCGGATTTTTTACAGAAAAGTCTACACAGAGTTTGGCCGCAGCCTGAATGACCGATTCTGGCAGATTTTGTTTGTCCGTACGGATAATCACGTGCGAAGAAGGGATATCGCGTACGTGCATCCAAACATCATTGGCCTTGGCAAGCTGAAGCAGTTTTTGGTTTTCTGTGCTGTTGCGGCCGACAAGTACTTTATAGTCTTCGATCCAGAAGAGCTCTCCCTCTTTGAGTTTCTCTTTTTTCCTCAGGGATTTTGCACGCTTTGGTACAAGAAGTTCCAGTTCATAAGGGGTTTGAGCCTGCTCTAGAGCATAGTAGATGTTTTCATAAAATGCTTTTTTGCTCTCCAGGTTACTCTTTTCGATATGGACATTTTTCGCTTTGTTCTTGGCACGTTTGGAGAGGTTGAAGTAGTAGTCTGAAAGTCTGTTGGTCTTTATATCTTTAGGAAAAGGGATAGTCACCTGATGGCCCTCAAAGTCATAAGTCTCCAGCTTTTTATCGTAGGGTTTGATCTGGTAGAGATTTGCCAGGATGAGGTTGGCATAATTGGTATATTTTACTGATTCAGCTTCAAGATCTGTTTCACTTGGCAGATTATCGACGAGCTGTTTGAGTTTATCGATCTTTTTTTGTGTAGCGGTAAGTTTTTGTTTTTTGAGCTCTCTTAGTTTTTTTGACTGAACTAAAGAAAAGTTATCTTCCAGGAATGCATCGACATCATTGAGTTCACCTTGTTCCTCTTTGCTCTCAAAGGGGGGCAACTCAAGCAACTCAACACCAGGGCGTATGACCCTGAAAGAACTTTGTGCATCTATATGTCTGAGTGCTTCAATGATGATCCCGTGTTCATCTAAAAGTATGGCATTGGTATTTTTCCCGGTAAATTCCAGTTGCAGCACTACGACTTGATCTTTATAGGAGCTTTTAGGGGCGACTTTGATCCGTAGTATACGGTCGTCACCGGGTACTTCGATAGAGAGGATTCTGCTGGCTGCAAGCAGTGAATGAAGCAGGGCATCAAAAGGTGCGTTATAGCTTTGCATAGGCCGTTGGGAGGGTGCTTTATAGACAAAGCTGTGTCCTCTGGTCATATTGAAAAAGTAGCTCTCGTTTTTATCAAAGACAAGCTCTATGGTATTGTCCTCCACGCGTCTTGCACGGCTAATGAAACTAAAGTCGTTCAGTCGTTTGGCGATGGCCTGTAGTTCGTACAATTTCATGGAGATACCTTAGTGGAAATAATAGTGAAATTCTAACATAAAAAAATTTCGATATAATTCGCGTAATTTACAATGTATTATCAAGGATAACATAATGGGTCAAACTATTACAGAGAAGATCTTTTCAGAACATGCCGGACATGAAGTAAAGGCTGGAGAGATCGTAAGAGTAGATATCGATATGATCATCGGTAATGATATCACTACACCGATCTCTATTAAAGCATTTGAAGAGAGCGGAGCGACAAAACTTGCAAGACCGGATAACTTCTGTATCGTTATGGATCACTATATCCCGGCTAAAGATATCGCTTCGGCAAACCAGGCAAAGATCAGTAGAGATTTTGCATATAAGCATGATATGAAATATTTCTTTGATGAGAAGGATATGGGTATCGAGCATGCATTGCTTCCTGAAAAAGGTCTTGTGGTCCCTGGTGATGTGATCATCGGTGCGGACTCTCATACGTGTACACATGGTGCGCTTGGTGCATTCTCAACAGGTATGGGTAGTACAGACCTTGCGTTTGGTATGATCACAGGGGGTAACTGGTTCAAAGTACCTGAAACGATCAAAGTTGAGCTTACAGGTAAGCCGGGTAAACATATCTACGGTAAGGATATCATCCTTGAGCTTATCCGTATGATCGGTGTGGATGGTGCACTTTATAAAGCGATCGAGTTCACAGGTGAAGCAGTACAGTACCTCAGTATGGCAGATAGATTTTCGATTGCGAACATGGTGATCGAAGCAGGTGCTAAAAACGGTATCTTTGCTGTGGATGATGTGACACTTAAATATCTTGAAGAGAGAAAAGCTGAAAACGGTGGACTTAGAGCAGAGCCGAAGATCCACTATGCAGATGCAGACGCAAACTACTGCCAGACACTTACTATCAATACAGCAGCACTTTCTCCGGTAGTTGCGTATCCGTTCTTGCCGGAAAACGGTAAGCCGATCGAAACAGCAGTAGCAGATGATCTTAAGATCGATCAAGTGATGATCGGTTCTTGTACGAATGGACGTATCGAAGACCTTAGAATTGCTGCAGAGATCATGAAGGGTAAACGTGTGGCAAAACATACACGTATGATCGTAACACCGGGTACACAGAAGATCTTGCTTCAGGCACAGCATGAAGGATTGATCGATATCCTTATCAATGCAGGTGCAGTCGTATCCAACCCGACATGTGGTGCTTGTCTTGGTGGATATATGGGTATTCTTGGGGATGGAGAGCGATGTGTTGCTACGACTAACCGTAACTTCGTAGGTCGTATGGGTGCGAGAACTTCCGAGATCTATTTGGCGAACTCGGCAGTAGCAGCAGCTTCAGCGATCGCAGGAAAGATCGTAGATCCAAGAGATATCTAATTTTTTGTTTTGAAAAAGCCTAAGTTTAGTCATCTTTTCCCCAAAGAGAAGACTGAACAACGACATTTGCCTACCAAACCTGCCAAAAAGGCAGTGTTGGTACTCTTTACGCTTTTTTTACTTCTCTATATCAATTATAAACCTTATCTAACGACTCCGCATCATATCACTAGTATTTCAGAATATTTTTTTACGATCTATCAGTTTATCATCAACCAAACTCTAGGTATCGTACATGAAGGCGGGCATGGGGTATGTTATATCCTGCCTTGTCCAAAATTCATGATGATCAGTATGGGGACGGTTTTCCAATGGCTTTTCCCGTTAGGAATTGCATATTATTACAAAAAAAGAGGTAACCAGACAGCCTTTCTGATAGGGTTGTTTATTTTGGGTATTTCAATGGATTATACCGCATGGTATATGTCTACAGCACATGAGGGAGCGATCCTGCCTGCACACAAATCCTTCCTTGGGGTGGATGCACTGCATGATTTTCACTATATCTTCAGTAGTTTAGGGGTATTGGGGTATGAATCATTGATCTCAGGTATGACAAGGGTCATGGGTTATCTTTTGATGATAGGTGCTGTGATCGGGATGTTTTTTGAGGCATTTTCGAATAAGCATCAGTAATTATTTTTTATCTTTCCACAAAGATCACTTCATCCGGATGGTTCTGATAGAGCATTTGCAAAGCATTGTTGATCTGATCTTCTGAGTTGATATCAATGTCATAGGCACAATCAGTGATGTGAATACCGTCGTTTTTATATTCGGCTATTTCATCTTTTGAGAGAATATGTTGATTGACCCAAATGGTCAGATGTGCAGATTCTCTGAGTTTCATTACTTCATGAAAGCCTTTCTGTGTGAGTACCAATACCACCATGTTTAACCTCCCCTCATTCAGGTTAATTTCACTTAATATAGAGTGTATCTAAATTTATCTGTTAAAAGTTTGTTAGAAGTAAGGCATTATTTCTAACAACCATTGATATAAATTATTGATAGATTTGACTCTGTTAAGTCATTTTTTCATATATTTCATATATTATACATCTGTAAAATTTATTATTGTTGGAGGGTAGGGCGAAAGGTAAAAAATGATTAGAAAAATCCTTTTTGTTCTGCTATTTTTCAGTACAACAATGCAGGCGGGTTATGTCATTCAGCTTGGGCTGTATAAGAACCGTCTGATGCTTCAAAAAATGGTCGATCGTATTGCTCAGACCAAGCTCAAATCAAATGTGACCATAGAAAAACTTGGAGAACTTCACTGGGCTCACTCTCAACCTATAGAAGATAAAGTATCCGCACAACGGGCACTTCTGCATTATAGAAAAGTTTTTAAAGATGCATTTATCAAAGAAGTCTCAGCAAAACAGAACCAAAAAAAAGAGCAGACCAATATCCCTGTTGTCTTAGATCAAATGGTGTCAAAGAAGGGTCATGCAAAACGTGCCAAGAAACGTTCTTTAGAAACATTGTTGAATGGAAATGTCTTTTATGTCTGTTTTGAGGCCGCAGATAAAGAGCTCGTCATAGTAGCATTTGATGGGGATTATATCGAATATAACACAATCATAGGAGATATTCCTTCCTTTAAAGAACGTTACAATGTGATAAATAATCGTTTATATACATTTAAAGAAAAGGTTTCTCAACACTCAGTATACTCAACGCTTGAAGAGGTAAAAGAGAAGTATCTGCTGATCAGCAGCTGGCATAAAAATGAAAAGGTAAATTCCATACGTTATTACTATAAATTAGAGGATGCCTTAGCGTATGTAAAAAGGGGTTAACTCCCCGCATTCGCATCTGCCTTGGGGCATACTCTTTTTAGCAAAGCTCAATTTACCTTAAAATCCAAAACCTCCGCCTCCAAAGTCAGGTGTACCAAAACTCATTTGAGAGAAGCTCGGATCTTCATAACCTTGTTGTACGGAAGTAGAGCGTAGCATGGTGATATCCATCTTTGGGTCGATTCCCTTGGGACATACTGCTGTACATTCACCACATAAGGTACAGTCCCACACACCATTACTCTGTATGTTATCAATGATGCCTTTTACATTCTCTTCACGTTTGTCTACACTGTAGCGGTAAGCACGGGTGAGGGCAAATGGACCTATAAAGTCAGGGTTAACAGCTAATACCGGGCAGGCAGAGTAGCAGCTATCACAAAGGATACAGTCGGTTTGTCTTTCACTCATCTTCTCATCGGCGTGGTTTTGTGCAGCTTCTTGAAAACTGTGCAGCCATGCAGTGGATGTAGAGAGTGTCTTTTTGGCAGGTTGTTTGTCTACTTTGAGATCACGCAATACCGGGTGGTACTGTAACGGCTCGATGATATCGCCGTCTTGTACCTTGTACGCACAGGAGAGCTTTTCCCTCCCGTTCACACGTACCGCACACGTTCCACAGACTGAGGCACGGCACCCCGCACTAAATGTCAGTGTAGCATCCTGTGTGGCTTTGATATGTGTAAGTGCCTTAAGAAGAGTGGTCTCTCCATCGGGAAGGGTATATTCTTGATGCGTATTGGTTTGGCTTCTTAGGATCTTAATTTTCATTGTGCATCCTTGTTCCACTGTAGTACGATATGTTTTTGAAACCTCTCATCATCTTCACATTCAAATCCACGTTTGAAATGTGCACCACGGCTCTCATCTCTTGCTATAGCGGAAGAGATCACCGTAGGAGCGAGAAGCAGGGCATTACTGAACTCCAAAAACTCTATCAGGTTTTGATTATGTGTTGTGGCTTGGTCTTCTATGCCCATCTTTGACAGCGCTACCTGCATTGTGATCACCTCATGAAGAGCATGCTCAAGTTTGTCATTCTCTCGTACGATACCGACTTGATCATAGAAGAGTTTTCCAAGTTTGTCTCTTTCTTCATAGAAATTGATACTGCATTCCTGGCTGTAAATCTTTTCGATATGGGCTTTGTCTTTTTGCAGCTGCGTATCATCTGCAGGTGTGCTTTTGGCAAACATAGCATGTTTATAGGCATTCTCCCCTGCGAACTTTCCAAAGGCTGTGATCTCAAGCAGTGAGTTCCCCCCCAGACGGTTTGCCCCGTGGATTTTTGCATTGGAACATTCACCTACGGCAAAACATCCCTTTATTCCGTTTACTTCAAGGACATCATCCACATCGATCCCTCCCATGGTATAATGTGCTACCGGTTTGATGGGGACAAGTTCAGTTACGGGGTTTACTCCTTCGTGCAGACGACAAAGTTCTACTTCTTGTGGCAGCAGTTCCATCAGTTTTGTTTCACCAAGGTGTCGCACATCAAGAAAGACCTCCTGGCCGGCTTCGAACTGCTCAAAGATCGCACGGGCTACGATATCACGTGGTTTGATCTCATCCACAAATCTTTCCCCATCACTGTTCAACAGATACCCGCCTTCACCTCTAGCTGCTTCTGAGATAAGAAGGCTGGAGTGTTTGAGTGCAGTTGGATGGAACTGTATAAACTCCATATCGCTCACCGCTCCTCCAGCACGCAGTACGGCTGCTATACCATCACCCGTTGAGCCGTATGCATTGGTCGTATAGCCATGGTAGAGTGCCCCGAAACCGCCTGTAGCGATCACTACGGATTTTGCATCGATCTTTACTACTTCACCACTACGGATATCCAGGAAAGTTGCACCTTTGATAGTCCCTTCATGAGTAATGAGATTGAGTAGATAATGCTCTTCTAAAAAGTCAATCCCTTCTTTAAGACAATTGTCATAGAGGGTGTGGAGGATCTTCAGCCCCGTATAATCCTGTGCATAACATGCACGTTTTGCACTCGCTCCACCCATTTGACGCTGTGCGACACTGCTTATACCGCTTTGTCCGTTATCCAAACGTGAGAAAGGGACACCGAGCTGTTCCAGCCACTCGATCACCTGCGGTCCATCTGCACACATTTTTCGTACCATATTCTCATCACAGATACCGTGCGCTGATTTGATCGTATCTGCAATATGTGAGGCAATATGGTCCTCTTCGACATTTCCCAGTGCAGCGTTCATCCCACCTTGTGCCATAGAAGTTTGAGAAGTGGTCGGATAACTCTTACCGACTACCAGTACTGAAGCCCCTTCCTGTTTGGCTGTAAGTGCCGCGCTCAGTCCCGCACCGCCACTGCCGATCACTAAGATATCTACCATGAAAAAATCCTTTTATCCAAGGTTTGAGTTTGTCACACCAATAAAGAGATAAAAGCTGCTGACAATACTCCTGAGTATTGCAAAGATTGTTCTCAAAACCTTTTTTAGCTCAATTCTTTATTTAAAAATGTACTGATATTTCCCACTATGCCTTCCAAAAGCTTAACTCTAGCTTCTTTACTGGTCCATGCTATATGCGGGGTGATAAGCAGTCTCTCTTGTGCTTCGATGTGTAGCAGAGGGTTATCAGTTGGGATAGGTTCTTTTTCTACCACATCCAATCCTGCATAAATAGTTCTGGAATCCAGTTCTTTGGCAAGGTCAGCTTCATTGATGATCCCACCGCGTCCTACATTGATAAGGATACTTTCTTCTTTGAGCAGTTTGAGATTTTCTGCATTGATAAGGTTTTTGGTTTGTTCATTAAGTGGTGCATGGATTGAGATGATCTCACAAGTGCTTAGAAGTTCTTCTAAACTTTGCTGGGTATAGCATGTATCGGTATTTTTCCCTGATGTAGAGTAGTAGCTTACTTTTGCACCGAAGGCTTCAGCAACTTGAGCTACTCCTTTACCTATCTCTCCAAGACCGATGATCCCCCAATTTTTCCCGGCTATCTCAAAAAACGGATGACTTACATCAGTAAAAAGTCCCGAACGGCTCCATTCCTGACTTTTAACACTGTTATCATAATATGCCATCTTTTCCAAAAGATAAAGAGCCATTGCAAATGTATGCTGTACCACTGACTGAGTAGAGTACCCTGCAACATTTTTGACTTTGATACCGATCTGGGCAGCAGCATCCAAGTCAACATTGTTCGTACCTGTCGCCGCAATACAGATAAGTTTTAACAGCGGGCATCGCTGCATATGGAGTTTGCTGATAACAACTTTGTTTGTGATAACGATGGTAGCGTTTCTGATACGTTCATACGTCTCTGAAGGATCAGTGGTTTCATATCTGACAACTTTGCCAAACTGATCTAATACACTGAGATCGAGATCATTACCCAGTGTTTTTGCATCCAGTATAACGATATTCATTAGGCATCCATGATCTGATCTACGATCTGAGTCGCTCTTTTCTTTGCCTCTTCTACTTCATCAAGAACCAGGCTCACTGCCATACGGCGGCCTACGTGTGATTCCGGTTTTCCAAAGACTCTTACAAAACTGTCTTTTGTAAAGGCACTATCAGGGATCTCCAGTGTCGGTGTATGACTCTCATTTTTGGCTTTGTAGGCGCCACATGCACCGCTTCCATAGAAAGTAAAATCAAGTGGAAGCCCGAGTACAGCTCTTACATGCAAAGCAAATTCACTCTGGCTTTGTGTAATGAGTGTAACCATCCCTGTATCATGTGGACGTGGAGAGAGCTCCGAGAAGTATACTTCGTCCCCTTTTACGAAGAACTCCACACCGAAGATACCGCGGCCGCCCAGTCCGTCAGTCACTGCTTTTGCAATATCTTTGGCTTTTTGAAGCGCAATATCGCTCATTTGCATTGGCTGCCAAGAGAGGATAAAGTCCCCGTCTTTCTGTACATGACCGATAGGTTCACAGAAGCTTGTACCTGTTTCGTTACGCACGGTAAGCAGTGTGATCTCATAATCAAACGGGATAAACTCTTCTACGATCAGTTCACTTGCATCACCACGTGCTTCTTTTGCGATCTCCCAAGATTTTTCGATATCATCTGCGCTTCTCGCGATACTCTGTCCGTGTCCTGAAGAACTCATAACAGGTTTAATGACACAAGGGAATCCCATACGCTCGCCGGCTTCCTTGAGCCCTTCAAGCGTAGTAACGAATTCATAGCTGCTTGTTTTAAGACCTAATGTTTCAGCAGCAAAGACACGGATGTTTTTACGGTTCATTGTTTTATTAACCGCTTCAGCATTAGGGATCACATGAAAACCTTTCGCTTCCGCTTCAAATAATGCAGCGATGCTGATCGCTTCAACCTCAGGAAGGATAAATGTCGGCTGCTCTTTTTCGATCAGTTCAAGCACCGCTTCTTTATCTTGCATATTGATCGCATAAGAGCGGTTTGCAACCAGGTGAGCCGGCGCATTTTCATACTTGTCGACCGCGATAACTTCAACACCGAGTCTCTGTGCTTCGATCGCAACTTCTTTACCAAGTTCGCCTGAACCAAGCAGCATGATCTTGATAGAGTTTTGTTGTAGTGGAGCTGTATATGTCATAGGAAAACCTTTGAAAAAATAATTAGAATTATTTTACCGAAAAGTTAAATAAGGCGTAATGAGTTTGGATAAAAAATGAATAATATAGAGGTTGAAGTCACAGGGCAAAAGCCCTGTGAAGATATGATTAGAGTCTTGACTCGTATCTTCTAAGCATGAAAAGTTTCTTGAGGATCTTCTTTCTAGTAGCGATCTTCTCTTTCTTTTTCTTCTCTGTAGCTGTCTCATAGTGTTTACGAGCTCTTGCTTCAGTTACGATAAGGTTTCTATCACACTGTCTTTTGAACTTTCTGTACGCATCATCAAATGAATCACGTGAAGTTAGTTTAATTCCTGGCATTTCAAGCACCCCCTTCCTTATCAAAATTTTCTGCGTTTAGAACGGCAGAAGGGATAAAAGTAAAGCGGATTATACCGATTTAATTTTAAGATATGCTAAACCTGTAGATGGATGGGTGAAGAAGTACTATTTTGTGGACATTTTATAGTTGTATGTTGTCGGTTATTGAAGTGATATAAAAGAAAAATGTAGAGTAAGCTGCGTACTTGGCAGCTTACTCTGTAAGAAGATTATAGTTCTTCGAGTGCAGCAGATTTTTCCAGCATTGCATACATACCGGTTCTTACTTCATTCGCAAGCTCTAGCAAATCCGGAGATAACGGACGTCCTCCATTGATCATAAGCTCCATACTCATTGTATAGATCCAGATCTCACCCTTGTCATTTTCAACAAAACCTACTCTACAAGGCATGAATCCAATAAATTCGCCTGAGTGTGTCAAGAATTTATCAGCAATAGTAGGAGAACAATAAGAACGGATATGTGTCAGTTTCCCACCATCTTTAAAGAGTTTACCCTCTCTTGGCATGGTTTTTTGGTCTACCATTGAAAGTCCATGTTCATTGGCTACTTCATCCATGATCTCTAGAGCATTTGCAAATGCTTCTTGTTTCGTCATGCCCTCAGGGATGATTAGTTGCTTTTTACGGATCATTCCTTTAGCCGGATCACCTGTTTCAAGTACCTTATCAAACATTTTCATATATTCTGGCAATGCTTGAGGGTCAAGTTGAGCAGCCTGTCCTATTCTTGTTCCCAGATCAAACTTTACGAATGCAAAGATTACTGCAGCTACTACCAAAAACCCAATAACGCTAAAAAGATTTTTTAAAAAATTCATGTTGTCCCTTTCCTTTTACGAGGATTAGTTATATTTTCTAATCTCAGTATGTGCAATGATATAAAAGTATATTTTAAATATTGATTAACTTTATTGATCATGATAAATTATATAGATAAATATAAATAAAATATATTAATGTCTTAAGAAAATATTATCAAAGAACTATTTTGATAGCTTTTGTTTAGAATTTATGATAAAATCGAAAGATAGTGAGGAGGTGAAGATGCAAAAAGTATTTAAGTCCTGTGATAAGCTTGATCAGAAGTGTTATGAGTCCTATATAACAGAAGATATACTGATGGAACATGCAGCGATGGGTATGGAAAAGTACATTCGTACGCATTTTGCACCTGGTAATTCTGTATTGATCGTTGCCGGACCCGGTAACAATGGTGCAGACGGTATCACACTGGCCCGACTTCTCTATCATGATTATGAAGTAAAACTACATCTTCCTTATGGCATAAAATCTCTGATGCCAAAACTTCAGCTAAAAAGGGCCAATGCATTAGGAATTGAGGAGACAGAAGAGTTAGAAGATGCAGATGTGATCGTAGATGCTCTATTTGGTGCTGGACTCAATCGCCTTTTAGATGATCTATCGATACAGCTTATACATAAAATGAACAGTTTTAAGGGACATAAGATCGCTTGTGATATTCCTACGGGGGTAGCAGAAGATGGCACGCTGATGCCACTGGCTTTTAATGCTGATACTACATTGACAATGGGGGCCTATAAAGAAGCTCTCTATCTTGATGAAAGCAAAGACGTCATCGGAAAAGTAGAACGGATCAACCTGGGTATGAGCAGTCAGCTGTATGAAGGAGAGAGCGATACGTTTGTCCTGGAACCTGAGGATATGAAACTTCCTACCAGAGATAAAGAGGCGACACATAAAGGCACTTTTGGCCATGCAGCGATCTTTACAGGAGAAAAAGAGGGTGCAGGTATCATTGCAGGTACTGCGGCGACACGTTTTGGTGCAGGACTGACTACATTGGTGATCCATGAGAAGATCATGGCACCACCTTATCTGATGCATGCTACTACCGTACCGGATAATGCTTCTGCTTTAGCCATCGGTATGGGGCTTGGAGGACATTTTGAAGAAGAGTTTTTGCAAAAATATGTGATCAATTCACACCTTCCTATTGTACTGGATGCAGATGCGCTCTCTTCTATGTTGTTACTCTCCATTATAGAGCAAAGAGACAGAGAGATTGTACTTACCCCACACCCTAAAGAGTTTGTTTTGCTATGGATGATACTTACAGGTGAAGTTTTAAAAGTTTCTGAAGTTCAGGCTAAACGTTTTGAAATGGTACGGATGTTCAATCATAAATACCCTCATGTCACACTTCTGCTCAAAGGTGCCAATACGTTGATCATGCAAGAGGAAAATCTCTATATCAATCCACTAGGATGTACAAAACTCAGTAAGGGAGGCAGCGGTGATGTGCTCAGTGGATTGATCGTCTCATTGCTCGCACAAGGTTATCCTGCAATTGATGCAGCCATTCATGGCTCACTTGCTTTGGCTATAGCTGCACAAAACTATCAAGGAGCAAGTTATGCGATGCTTGCTACAGACCTTATCGATGAGGTAGCCAAACTTGAGTTGTGCTAAGCACTAAAACGCTACAATGCGCTCTATGAAGAGAATAGCAGTACTTTTTAGTGGCACAGGAAGCAACTTTGCCCACATTATCAATACCTTACATAAGCAGGAAGTTGAGATTGCCGTAGCACTTACCAACAATCCTGAAGCCGGAGGGATCCAGCTTGCCAAAGAACATGGTATTCCGCTTGAGATCATTGATTCAAAAGCTTACGATAGTAGAGAAGCATTTGACAGTGCAGTGATAGAAAGACTTCGCCCTTACGGTGCAGACCTGACAGTGCTTGCAGGGTTTATGCGTATTCTTACTCCGGTATTTACCGACCAGATCAAATGTATCAATCTCCATCCTTCCCTTCTTCCAAGGCATAAAGGGCTTAAATCAATAGAGCGAAGTTATGAAGATGAGTATCCTACGGGTGGCGTTTCTGTACACTGGGTAACTTCTGAACTAGACGGAGGGGAGATCATACTGCAAAAAGAGGTAGCCAAAGAGGGGCTTAGCTTTGAAGAGTATGATGAGAAGGTACGTGCGATTGAGAAAGTAGCATTGGAAGAAGCGATACGAAAAGCTTTAGATTAATCTAGTATAAAAAGAGGGGGAAGAGAAATGAAACTACAAAATATCATCTTTATTACAATTATCGGATTTTTTTTAACTGCTTGTACAGAACCAAGCTTGGAAAGTTCGTCTGAAGGACTTAACTCACAGCCGGCTTTATGGGTAGCAACCAGTAAACAAAGTACAGTGTATTTATTTGGTTCGGTACATGTATTACCTAAAGAAGTGAAATGGTATGGGCCAAAACTCAGAAAAAGTTTTGAGTCATCGGATGAATTGGTCTTTGAGACAATTTCAAGTGAAGCAAACAAGAAGGACTATATTGCTTATGGTAAAGAGCATGGTTTGTTGCCAGATGGTAAAGTGATTAGTGATTATCTCACAGATACTGAGTATAAAAGGTATACAGAGATTGTTGAGTTGGCTAAAATGGATAAGTATTTTGCCAATAGAATGAAACCGTGGCTCTTTTATCTTAGCTTGAATGCTGTGGCAACGAAAGAGTTAAGCCGTTACGGTGTCGATGGGATATTTGAAAAAGAAGCAGTAAAAAGAGGAAAGAGAGTTGCAAGTTTGGAGAGTGTTCAAAGGGCTCTTTCATCACTTTCCTCTACACCGTTAACAACAGATATCAAGAACCTCAAAAAGATGCTCAATAAAAAAGAGAGTAAAGAGAGCAGAAAAAAAGACGTATTGAAAAGAATTGAATTACTTGTATCATGGGCAACTGGTGATACGGCCAGAACCGAACGTTTATTGGCAGAAGAGACACCGGGTAACATGTATAACAATATCATAGTAAACCGTAACAACCATTGGTATCCAAAAATCAAAAAATACCTGAAAAAAGAACAAACAACTATGATCATAGTAGGTCAAGCACATCTTATCGGACGTGGAAATCTTATTAGTAAATTAAAAAGAGATGGATATAAGGTAGAAAGAGTGCAGTAGTATCACCTTTATCAGTTTGAAGGTGATACTGTATTGACCTCATAAATACTTTGATACTCCAACCCTTTGGAGGTCCGTTTACTCTCATACAAAGAAATCTGGGGCAAGATGATCCCCAGCTTCTTCTCTCTATACTCTTTCATCTTCTCTTTATAAGCTTTATAATCATGTATGACTTTGATACGGCAGAGAGTGATATGAGGTTTGAAGCGGTAGAGATCAAAGCCTGCTTCTTTAAGATGACGGGCTTTCTCATAAAGTAATTTTTGTTCTGCCCTTGCAAAGAAGATCTTGGGAGGCCTGCCGAAGTATCCTAGCTCTGCGATCTGCACTTCACTTTCGAGATCGGTAAGTGATGACATCCTTGCAATAGTAGACTTGGCTTTAGGTATCTCCCCTAAAAAGACCCAGGTCATGTGTAGGTTCTTCTCTTCTACCCATGTACCTTCGATGATATCTTTGAAATCTTCTTTGATGGCGTCATAATTATCGAGAAGTACCGGGGAAGCGATGAAGAGTCTCATGGATATTCTTTTTTGGTTTATTATAGCAGATATGACAAATTGAGATAATAGTATGGATTTCTCATCTTAGTATGGCACAATTAGATGAATGGATACTCTTAGGAGAAAAAGAAATGAGCAACACAACTATAAAATGCCCTAACTGCGGTACACAGATCGATATCGATGAGATCTTCTATCATCAGATCGAAGAGAAGTTCAAACAACAGCATCTTCTGGAACAAAAGAAGCTGCAAGATGAGATAGAGGCGAAACGTAAAGAGTACAAAACATTTCTTGACCAACTTAAAGCAAAAGAAGAAGCTCTACTTGAAGAGAAAGAGAAGTTTGATGAGCAGTTGCGCAAGGCCACCAATGCATTGCTAAAACAAGAGAGAAACAAACTCTATGATGAGATCAAAAAAGAGCTTGCTCTGGAGCAGAGCGAGTCAGTCGCACTGCTGCAAAAGGAGATTGCCCAAAAGTCTGCTCAGGTGCAGGAGCTGGGTGCGGCTAAGATCATGATCGAACAGCTTAAGCGTGAGAAAGAAGAGGCCGCAATGGCAGCGAAGCTGGAAGCGCAAAAATCTTTGAATGAAGAGTTGAGGTTGGAAAAAGAGAAGCTGTCAAAAATGGCTGAGGAAGAGAGGGAGCGTATCGTCAAGCAGGTGGCTGAAGAGAACGAACTGAAATTGAAGGCCAAAGACGAGCAGATGGAACAGCTCAAACGCAGTCTTGAAGATGCAAAACGCAAAGCCGAGCAGGGAAGCATGCAGGTGCAGGGTGAAGCACTGGAGCTGACCATTGAGAGCTGGCTCTCTACACAGTTTCCTTTTGACACTATCGAAGAGGTCAAAAAAGGTGCATACGGTGCAGATTGTATCCAGACGGTTCATACAAGAGAAGTGCAAAACTGCGGGCTTATCTGCTATGAGAGTAAGAATACCAAGGCATGGAGTGAAGGATGGATCAGCAAGCTCAAGCAGGATATGCTGAAAGTCAATGCCGATATCGGTGTGCTTGTTACTTCTGTATACCCAAGCGGTATGGATCGTATGGGTTTTGTGGAGGGAATCTGGGTCTGTAGTCTTGATGAGTTCAAGGGGTCTGTTTCGCTGCTTCGTGAAAGTCTGATACGTGTACATGCAACACTGCAAAAAGAGGAAAACAAAAGTGACAAGATGACACTGCTTTACAACTACCTAACAGGCAATGAATTCAATATGCAGTTAAGATCAATCGTTGATGGATTTATGCAGATGCAAGCAGAACTGGATAAAGAGAGACGTTCGCTGATGGCAAGCTGGAAACGGCGTCAAAAGCTGATAGACGGTGTACTGCAAAATACTACGGAGATGTACGGTTCACTGCAGGGAATCGCCGGGCATGCTGCATTGGGACATATCGATGCACTGGAATTGTATGAGGATGAAAATCTTTTGGAAGAGTAAATGAACTTCTGAAAATGAATTGATGTTTTATTGCATGGTGAAAAACTGGATAGTTGAAGCAATGTTAGACGTTTATGGTAACCTTCAGGAAAAAAGGGAGGGAGGGACTAAAGGATCACTGCATAAACGCCCAATCTTGCTTATTAAAAACGAAGTAAAAAAATATGTGGAAAACTTGTGAAAATTAGGAATAGTAGAATATATAGATAAGTCTATAATATCTGGCAACCCGGCTATCTACTTGAGACCCGTGGCTTTCCGTCCTTGCTTCACAACAAGTTTGGCACAACAAATAATACTGATTTTTAATAGGTGTATTATAGTGCATCAAACTTTAAGTAAATCTTAAAAATACAATATATTCTTTTTTTATTTGATCATAGCGTTAAATTAGAGATTGGATATAATGCATCTTATGTTGATCTCATGAGCGGATCAAAAAGGAGTAAAGGGATGCAAAAGTATGATGATACGCAAACAAAAATAGGGCTTTACCTCTATTTTGTTCTATATCAGATCTTTATGCTGTTGATCGTTTATGCAGTGGTTTATACTGCTTTTATCGCCTTACGTTTAGCAATCGAAAAATACGATCTGACCCTTATGGCTTATTTTCCGGCAGTACTTGCCGTAGCTGGGTATCCGGTGGCACTCTATAAAACAAGAAAACAATTTCAACAAGAGAAAAGATTACGGGCTGTGGCATGGGTGATGGCATGGGCCTGGGTGATCATCATCGGGCTTTACTGGCATCTTTCTCAAATCACGATATCTTAAAAAGAACAATAAAGTTTGGTTTAGTCGTTCATTGTCCTTATATCCACAAAACTGCCGCTTTCATACTCATGGAGTTTTGGGAAGGTGTTTATAAGCAAGAGAGCAGCTTCCTTTGGTGACTGGATCTTTCCGCTTTTGAGTCGGGATACGGAAGGATATTTTCTCTCATCGATAGTGTGAATGATATGGCGGACCATGTCAGTATCAATCACTCCTGGTGCAAGAGAAGTGAAATGTATGTCAGGTAACTCTTTGGCATAAACGTTTAGAAGCATATTGAGTGAAGATTTGGAAAGTGAGTAGGTACCCCATCCTTTGGGTCCACTCACCGAAGCCCCCGAACTGATACCTACAATCTGTTGAACAAAGGCATATTGGCTTAAGGTATCAATGATCTCTTTGTTGGCCCATACATTGACCTCCATGACCTCTTTGATCTGCATCAGATTGGTCTGATTGAGCGGTTTGATATCCCCTAAGACCCCGGCATTGAGAATAGCGATCTCAAAAGTTCGTTTCTGTATGAACTCTTTGAGCGACTCTTTGAGCATATAGGTATGAGAAAGATCATAGGGGAAGAAGAAAAAGTTAGGATTTTTATCAAGTATAGAAGGGACTTTTCTTCCTACGGCATAGACTTTATAGCCTTGTGAAAGATAGGCAGCTGCTAGAGCATTTCCCAATCCTGTATTGACACCGGTAATGAATATATTTTTCATCTGTATCCCTTTTGTTTGGTAGCTGTGTTATAATTATAGCAGAAGAAAAAGATTGCTGTTGATCGATAAAAAAAGGATGAAGAATGAGTAATAAAGAAAGCAAAAGTATTGAAGAACGTATAGAACGCATCCATAAAATGGCAAAAGAGCATTTTGGAGAAGTACGTTTTGTGGGGATCAAGCTTCATACTAAGATCGGTTGGGTAGCAAAGATACAGTTTGATGAGTTTGACTCTTTGATCGCAGAGGGAGACAATGCCGAGCTGGCACTGAAAAACCTGAGAAAACGTCTTAAAAAGATCATTGATCGTTACAATATGGTGTAAACAAAAAATAATATATTCAGAGTGAAGTTGTCAAGGGTTGGGTACGATTTAGAGAATGAATCATACATTTATCCTCAAGAAGAAGGTAATAGAGAGTGAAAAAAAACATTATTTTAATCGGATTTATGGGAGTGGGCAAAGGGACAACAGCACGTGCTTTTGCCAAAAAATATGAAGTATATAACATTGATACGGATGATCTGATCGAGTCAAAAGAGAATAAAGAGGTAAAAAAGATCTTCGAGAAGAAGGGTGAAGCATACTTTAGAAAACTCGAACAGAAGACTGCTGATTGGATCATTGACTCGGTACAAGGTACATTGATCAGCTGCGGTGGTGGATTTTATAAGGTGAAAAACCTTCACAAGATGGGGACTGTTGTGTTGCTTGACGCTTCATTTGACTGGATACTCAATCGTCTTAAAACGGCTAAAAACTCTGAATCAAAGCTTGCGAAAAGACCGCTTTTTTCCCAAGAAGCTGAGGCTAAAAAACTGTATGATGAAAGAGAGAAAGCTTATAAGAAAGTGGCGGATGTCATTGTCAACGTAGAGGGAAAATCTTTAGAAGAGATCGTCAAAGAGATTGCTAAAAAATGCAGGGTACAGTAAGGAATATGTATTCCTTACTTTTCCGCATCCTCGATACCTACAAAAAACTGAAGAAGTACTATCAATACATAAAAAATTGAAATGATAATAAGGGTATCTTGTCCATAAGAGAATAAGGCTTCTAAAGCTGAGTCAAACGATTCTTTGTGTGACATCACATAGACCCAGATACCAAAAGCAATAAGGAATAGAAAACCTTTAAGATTAAGCATGGTCGAACGATTAACTTTCTTTTTATTCATGGTCTTTACCTTTAGTGATGTGTGCTTCCCATCTTTCCAAGCCTTTAAAGACAGCTGTAAGAACTCCAAAGGTTAGCATAGTGCCGGCCATACAGTAAGGTGCTTGTTCCATAAACGGTGCGGATGTCTGCATGATAGTGTAGAGGATGAAAATCCATATAAAAAAAGCGGTCACTCCCAACCCTCTTTTTGTCCATACAATGAGTTTGATTTGTGCATTTTTGTCCATGAGGGACATTTTATCGAAATTCGATATAATTGCGCAATATTTTAAAGTGAAGCAATTTTTCATAAGGCGAAAGTTTTATTGATATAAATTGAACATGAGATAATAGAGAGAAAATGCAACGATTTGAGACGTATTTAACGAAGCACCTTCCTAAAGTAGCTACTTTCCATCCAGTGTATGAAGATGCATTGGGTGCGATGCTACTTGCGGGTGGGAAACGTTTCCGTCCGATGTTGTTGTTGAGTATCGTTGAGGCGTATGAACCGATGCTGTATGAAGGAGCACTCCCTGTTGCTTTGGCAGTAGAGATGTTTCATACCTACTCTTTGATCCATGATGATCTGCCGGCTATGGATGATGCCGACCTTCGTCGTGGACATAAAACACTGCACAAACGTTATGATGAAGTGACTGCAATCCTTGCCGGAGATGCACTCAATACTGATGCATTTTTGATGATCGCCAAAGCACCGTTTCGTGAAGATGTGAAGATCAAGCTTGTTGAACTGCTTGCACGTAACGGTGGAGGTCAGGGAATGGTGCTTGGTCAGGCGATCGACTGTTACTTTGAAAATCAACCGCTTACCCTCGATCAGGTAAAAGTGCTGCATATCAACAAAACTGCCAAGCTGATCGCGGCAAGTCTTGTGATGGGTGCTGTGATCGTACGACTTGATAAAAAAGTGCAGGATGCGCTCTATGCTTTTGGTATCGATCTTGGTCTGTTGTTCCAGATACAAGATGATATCATCGATGAGACTCAGAGCCCTGAGGAAGCGGGTAAAACGACTGGAAATGACACGGATAAAAATAGCTTTGTAAATCTTTTAGGACTTGAACAGAGTATCAAGGAAGCCGATGATCTTGCAAAAGATTTGCAAAGACGATTTGAATCGTTTGAGGAGAAGCTGCAGACAGCTTTGAACCCTTTGATGGAACAATATCTACATAGACACAAAAAGGATTAACACAATGCCTATGACTGAACAAAATATAATGCGCAAAAAAATGGCAAATACTATCAGATTTTTGGCAGCTGATATGGTACAAAAAGCAAACTCAGGACACCCGGGTGCACCGATGGGACTTGCAGATATCGCAGTAGTACTTTCTGAACACCTTTCACATAATCCGAAAAACCCAAAGTGGCTGAACCGTGACAGACTGGTATTTTCAGGTGGGCATGCATCTCCGCTGATCTACTCACTCCTTCACCTATGGGGATACGATGTTAGTATGGATGATCTTAAAAACTTCCGTCAGCTTGATTCTATCACTCCGGGACACCCAGAGTACGGTCATACAGCAGGTGTTGAGATGACAACGGGACCTCTTGGACAAGGTGTTGCGAATGCTGTTGGTTTTGCGATGGCAAGAGCATATACTGCAAACCAGGTGAACTCTGAAACATGCGAACTGATCGACCATAAAGTATATTGTCTGTGTGGAGACGGTGACCTTCAGGAAGGTATCAGTTATGAGGCATGTGCACTTGCAGGTCACCTTGGTCTTAAAGATCTTGTTTTGATCTATGACAGTAACCACATTACGATCGAGGGTGATACAAGTATCGCATGGAGTGAAGATGTAGAAAAACGTTTTGAAGCACAGAACTGGAACGTAATAAAGATTAACGGTCACTGCTATACAGATATCGATAAAGCGCTTACTGAAGTAAAAAATGCAAATAAACCGACGATCATCATTGCAAATACGATCATCGGTAGATGTGCACTTGACCTTGAAGGTTCACACGAGACACACGGTGCACCGCTTGGTGAAGAGATCATTTGCGGATCAAAAGAGAAAGAAGGATTTGACAGAGATAAGAAGTTCTTCATTCCTGAAGATGTATTGCTAAGATTCAGATGTGCGATAGAGCAGGGTGAACTTGCTGAAAAAGAGTGGATCCACAGACAAAAAGAAGCACCGTTGGTTGAGCAGAATGAAGCATTGGCTCGTCTTCTTAACCCTGATTTCTCTGCGATCGAGTTCCCGGATTTCAGTAATGATAAAGAGATGGCAACAAGAGACTCAAACGGTAAGATCCTCAATGCGATCGCAAAAGCGGTACCTAGCTTTATCGGTGGTTCTGCTGACCTTGCTCCGTCAAACAAAACTGAGCTCAAAGATATGGGTGATTTCCCAAAAGGTAAAAACCTGCACTTTGGTATACGTGAGCATGCTATGGCAGCGATCACGAATGGTATTGCACTGTATGGTACAACGATCCCGTTCAATGCGACATTCTTTGTATTCTCAGATTATATGAAGCCTTCAGCACGTATCGCAGCACTGACTAAGATACAGAACTTCTTTGTCTGGACGCATGACAGTATCGGTGTAGGTGAAGATGGTCCGACACATGAGCCTATCGAGCATCTAAGCCAATTCAGAGCATTGCCTAACTTCTATGTATGGAGACCGGCAGATGCAACTGAGAACGTAGAGGCATGGAGAACAGCGCTTGAGATGAAAGCACCACACGGTTTCGTTCTTAGCCGTCAGAAACTTAAAACACTGAAGCCGGAAAGAGACTTCGGTGATGTGAGTAAAGGTGCGTACATCGTGAAGAAAAGAGAAGATGCGAACTTTACTTTGATGGCATCAGGTTCAGAGCTTATGCCGTGTCTTCAGGCTGCATGTTCTCTAGAAGCACTCGGTATCAGAGCGAACGTAGTTTCTGTACCTTGTTTTGACCTATTCAATGAGCAAGATGAGGCATATAAAGCACAAGTAGTTGATGCGAACACAAAAGTACTTGCAGTAGAAGCTGCTACAGCAACTGAGTACTACCGTTATGCAGACGATGTACTCGGTATGGAAACATTCGGGGCTTCTGCACCGGCAGAGCAGCTCTTTGAGAAGTTCGGATTCACTCAAGAGAACATCATGAAACGTGCATGTAAACTCATGGGTGTAGAGTATAAAGAAGTAACTAAAGAAGAGTGCTAATCCTATTCTTTCACTTCATCGTATAACTTATCTTTTCAGAGGGCTCCCATTAAAACAATGGGAGTCCCTCCTTTCAACTTATTTCCCTTATCGAGTCTCATCACTATATTGGCTATAATGTTAAAGCTTTACCACCATCTTGTTGGTAACATAGGGGAAAATCATCGTAACTTTCAACCATTTAAACAAAATTAGAGGATACTAATGAGATGCAATATATTCGGGCATTCTTTTTTATATTTACTTCTTTTTTATTTTCACAAGAGAGTATCTGCTATGGTACTACTTCAAAGGGTAGACTTGAAAATGGTGTAGCACTTCCTAGTAGTGGAGAGAACTATACCAGCTACAGTACAATGGGTGAATTGCTGGGTAGAACCTATGTACACTCCAAGGTAAAAGAGATCATTGTTGCTTCTTACAGGTCACTTGAAACCTCGATGCCGGATAAAGTCTATAAGTATGCAGAGACAGGTTTTGAAGAGGGAGGGAAGTTCTCTCCGCACAAAACCCATCAAAACGGTTTATCTGTGGATTTTATGGTACCGGTGAATGATGCAGAAGGGAAGTCAGTACATTTGCCTACCCATCCGTTCAATAAGTTTGGTTACAACATTGAGTTTGATAAAACAGGGCATTATGATGAGGTTACCATTGATTATGAGGCAATGGCAGCCCATATCGTAAGCTTGCATAAAGAAGCAAAAAAAAGAGGGGCAAGGATATGGCGCATCATCTTTGATCCCAAACTACAACACTATCTTTTTAAAACCAAATACGGAACTTATCTAAGAAAACATATCAACTTTTCTGAAAAGAGATCTTGGGTAAGACATGACGAACATTATCATGTCGATTTTATCATCCCTTGCAAAGGAATATAGGATGAAACGATTATTGAAGTTTTTCATTGCTTTTTCACTTTTGGGGACAACTGTTGCTTTGGTACTGGGGTATCTCTCTTTTTTGCATCCCCTGTTTGATTCAATGAGTCATTTCCGTATACACCTTTTGTTTATCTGGTGTTTTCTTGTCTTGATAGTAGTTTTTCTGCAACGCCATACGGTCAGGTATATCTTGATTGTATTACTCATCGTTGTAGGTGGTTACATCACTATGCTCTTGCAGCCTTACAAAGGTGAACTTCAAACAACTACAGATGCAAAAGTCATCAAGTTTATGCAGTTTAACCTCAATTTTAGAAATAGACATATGCAGCGTGTCAAAGAGTATCTTGAAGAACAAAAGATAGAGATAGCGACGTTTCAAGAGGTCACTTCAAAGCACCGTCAGTTTTTAGAGGAGATGAAAGAAGCATATCCATTTCAGAGACATTGTAAGTTTGCTGGCGTTGGTGATGTCGCGATCCTTTCAAAATATCCCTTTGTAGAGTCTCAAGGAGGATGTGTCAAGGAAGAGGGTTTGGTATGGGCTAGAGTACAGTTTGGTGAGGGTGAACTCAGTGTGGCTTCCTTGCATCTACACTGGCCTTATCCCTATAAACACCATAGTCAGATAAGCAGGCTTGAAAAAGCATTTGCCAAGATACCGTCACCGAAGATCATCGCAGGGGATTTTAATGCTGCTCCGTGGAGCTATGCAGTAAAAAGAGTGATGAAAGCATCAGATACGAAGGTAGTGGAGGGTATACGCTGGTCGCTCAATATAGGTGATCCAAGCTCGTTTGTTCATATGCAGATACCGATAGACCATATCTTGCTATCTAAAGAGTTTGGACTCAAAGATATCCATGTAGGGAAGTCACTGGGATCAGATCATTTTCCGATCATAAGTGAGATTGTTTTTCAGAAAAAGAGATGAGTTAATTATATGAAGTTAGATGTTCAAAAGATTGCAAACCAAATAAAAGAGTTGTTTTACTCAAAAAAGTTCCTTATCTATTTATTTTTAAATACTGTTATGGTGTGGGGCTTTATCATCTTTTTATTTTCAAGAGAAAAAGAGTTACATGTAGTCTTTCTTTTCTTGTTTCTTTCTTGGGTGATAATTATTATTCAATATACTCCGATTAAGAATGCCAAAACATGGATAAGAAAAATTTTGTATTATCTTATCAGTATGTTGTCTTTTCTTTTTTTAATAGGCATGCTATTTGGTATGTTTAGTGACCCATCAAATTTTCTTAAAGGCGGATTATTTATGGCAGTGGTTGGAAGTTGGATTTCAATCATATCAGTACCGGTTTTCCCTAGTTTTGTATTGATAAACTGGCTATTTAGGAAAGAGACAGGTATAGGATGATACTAGCTGAGGGCTTAACTCAAAAGCCCTCTTACTTCATCTTCATCGATAAGATCTTTTTCATACTTCACTACAGCGATGTTTTCTGTCTCATTGATATAACTCTCTACGATCGCTTCATGTTCGGTGAGTGCAGCTACTTTTTCTCTATCAAAGATATCAAGTGGCAGATAGACATTTCCGCGGTTATTGGGATTTGGCATGGTCATTACCCAGACAAACCACATCGCACTAAGCAGAGCAACCATAAGTGCCAATGCACCCCTGTCGTAATGATCCATTACATATCCGGCCAGAAGACCTCCAAGGAAGATACCGATATAGGCAAAAGTATTTGCTACACCGAGTGCAGCACCTTTTTGGTGTACTTTTGCAAATTTGCTCACAAAACTTTGCAGCAACGGTTCGAACATGTTGAAACCGATAAAGAAGAATACCACTCCGACAATGAACAGCCATGGAGAGGTCGCATATCCCATCGCGATGAAGCCTAAAAAGATCACGGCAACCGAGATCATGAAGACCTGACGGCCTTTACCGTACTTTTCACCAAATACGGCAGCAGGACCCATCGCAAGCAGTCCGAAGATCATTGCAGGAAGATAGACCTTCCAAAGCTCAGCTTTCTCCCATCCAAATCCACCTTCATTCACGCTCTGTGTCATCACTAACGGGATGATGAAAAAAGCCATCGTCATGATAGAAGAGTGGAAGAGGAAGGTGATATACATTCGTGTAAGTGATCTATCCTTGAACACATCAAGCATTTTGGACTCTTCTTCTGCATAAGAGTGAACGATTTTCGGTGGTTGAGGGACGGCAGTAAAGAGGATACCGATAGCCAGAACTGAAAGGATGGCAGTGAGCCAGAAGAGTTTGTCAATCCCCCAGTTACCACCAACAATTGGTGCGATGATCATAGCAGCCGCAAAACTCATTGCGATGGTTCCTCCCATGATCGCCATCGCATGTGCTCTTTGCTCCTCTTTTACCAAGTCTGCGATCATTGCAGAGACCACTGATCCGATCGCACCGGCACCTTGTAGGAAACGTCCAAGCATCAACGTATAGATATTGTCACTTATTGCACAGATCACAGATCCGATGATAAAAATGATCAGTCCGAAAAGCAATGTCTTTTTACGGCCGATTTTGTCACTCATTAATCCAAAAGGTACTTGGAAAAGTGCTTGTGTAAGTGCATATCCACCTACGACCACGCCGGCTAAAAATGCCGTAGCACCCTCCATTTCCAATGCATAGACCGAAAGTACCGGAAGAACAATAAAAAGTCCAAAAAAGCGCAAGGCAACGATAGAACTAAGCGGAAATATCTGTTTAAACATTAAATACCTCGGAAATCCTGTTAATAAGGATAATTTTACTCTTATTATATAATGTTATAGTTAAGAAAAGATGATAAAATTTTAATAGATAATGAGTGATGAGGAGTGAGTGTTCAATGAAGCTGGTATTGGCAACGGGCAATAAAGGTAAATTACGAGAGTTCAAGCAAATGTGTGAGGTAGAGATCACACCATTTTCTGAGCTGTTGGGAGAATTTGATATAGAAGAAACCGGGAAAACTTTTGCAGAAAATGCACTGATAAAAGCTCGAACAATCTATGAAAAACTGGGAGATGACTATTTGGTGATCTCTGATGACAGCGGTATCTCTTTACCTATATTGGACGGTGCACCGGGTATCTATTCGGCGCGATATGCACAGGAAGACATCAAAGACAGAGCAGTGACTGATAAAGATAATCTGTATAAGCTGATTAATGCAGTGAAAGCCAAGGGCTTGAAACGTACACCGGCATATTATACTGCTGCGATCGCTATCGTCAGTAAGTATGGTGAGTATGTAGTGCATGGATGGATGCATGGGGATGTGATCGATGAAGCAAGAGGTGATAAAGGGTTTGGATATGACCCGATGTTCATCCCTGACGGCTTTGATAAAACGTTGGGTGAACTTGATGATGAGATCAAGAAGAAGATTTCTCACCGTGGACAGGCATTGGAGCTTGCAAAACCGATCATTAAAATGTTAAAAGACAAATAGTTTATAATAAATAAAGACCAAAGGAGGGGAAGATGGAAAGAAAAAAATTTGTAGAAGATCTGCAACTAGTCTATGATGAATTACAAAAGCGGCAAAATGAGCTTAATGAATATTACAAGCTTTTAGAGGGAAGGCATGCTGAGGCATCTAAAGTAGTAAACGCATTTCTCTCACGTTTAGAGCTGAAAGATACAAAAGAAAATATCATGGCGGCGTTGACACGTATTGTAAATTTACGTGAAGATGCACTCGATCAGGTATTGCAAAAAAGCGGTTACAGTCAAACCGAGATCATGGATAAGAAAGAAGAGGCTTACTTGTTTGTGAGCAACTTTCATATCGCCCGTCATGAGGCTTTGATCTCCTGGATCGAGGATAAAAAGCTTCTTACCCCGTTTTATCGTACGATCATTTCCGGAGTTGATGCGGTCGGAATTGCAATAAGCGGATGGCAAAGTGCTTGGACGGCACATATCATCAATGGGGTAAACCGTGATCTTTTTGAGCTTTTTAACGGTGATGAAGAACAGATTTTTGAGAAACTGCAGAGTGAAAACCTGCTCGATCTTGACAGCACAGGTTCGGTAGGAGATCGCTGTTATTCGGTATTGCACCAGCAAAAAGACGGCAGTTATAAACGTGTGGCTTATGCAGAAGCGTTTAAAGAAGAGGTGAAGCAGATCTGTAATGCACTTAAGCTTTTTATCGATGAGCTAAGTGGACTTGAAGATGATGTTTATGATCAGAAAAAAGAGTGGCTGGAGTACCTTGGTACGATCCTTGATGCCTTCGGACATACCCATCCTGATGAGCTCATTACATACTGGGCCAATGTGGACAGAGCATGGATGAAAGTCACTACTCCGATCCAGATAGGACATCCGCTTGAGTATTATGAAGATCATTACCGTAAAGCCGTTGCACTTGAGTGGGATCTTCGTATTGTCAATCCTAAGTTGCAGACAAGTTCACATACTAGGGAAAATATCATCTCCTTTGCTAAAGAGATGGCCGAGAATATCGGGGGGGAAGCAGGTAGGATCATTGATAAAAATATCACTCAGGTAGATGAAACACAGCTTTATATCGGTCAGCCTGTACTCTACTACGGAGCAGAGTTTAATGGACTTTTTTCTGCACAGGTAGTACCTAATGATGAACAGGTTTCAGCTGAGCTTGGCAAAAAGATCTTTGCCTATGCTGATTTTGTTATGGAGTCAAAAAAGAGTAAACCGGTCATGAAGCTCAGTGTAGAGACTTTCGGTGAAGCCTTTATCAAGTCACAGCGTACACTGATCTCCGAAAATCCTGAGTTATGGCACGATATCTATGATATCTCGACCATTGGACATGAGTTTGGCCATATTTTGTGGATCGATAGCGATACAGAAATGAAAATGAACGGTACGGGACAGTTTAAAAATATCGAAGAGTTTAAAGCGACTACAGGCGGACTCATGGCATTTTTCCATAATGAAAGAGAGGAGATGAAAGAACATGTCGTGGATGATCTTGTCTCCCGTGCAGTGGGATTGATGGCATGGAGAGAAGTCGGAGAGGTACTGCCTTACTATTGTGAAGGGTTGATACATCTGGATATCCTGTTTAGATCGGGAGTGATCACCTATCAAGATCAGATTGGGATCGATTACAGCAAATATGATGCCATGAAAGAGGGGTATATCGCTGCTTATGAAAAACTGGCAAGACACTATCTGAGTAAAAAGGATGCGTATGGCTATCTTGGCGAGTATGCAGAAAAACTAGGCGGTGTATTCCTTCCTGTGGATGAGAAGATCAGGGAGTTTGTCGAGTATTACTATAAGAGATACAAAGAGATCGGGCAGGAGACAGTTGTTCTAAATTAAGGTGAAAGTATAATTCAACCTATTTTTAGATGAAACGAATACAATAGTCACTATCAATTTTTCAAAAAGGAGAGATAATGAAAAAAAGTTTGGTTGCATTCTTTATGATGAGTCTAGCATTGTTCGGATATGAAGTGAACAGTGTTGAGGTTGGATTTACAGCATTTAAAACACCTGCAAAAGTAGGTGTAAACGGTAGTTTTAACAATGTCGAAATCGTAGGGAATAAATCTGCAGAAAGTATCGAAGCGATGTTGACAGGGTTAGGTGTGAATATCCAAACCAAAAACGTTAACAGTGGGAACGAGGGCAGAGATAAAAAACTGGTAAGTGACTTTTTCCTTACTCAGTTCACTCATACTATTCAAGCAAAGATCGTATCTGTCAAACCTGACGCAATGGTAGTTGAGATCACAATGAACAACAAAACACTATCTGTTCCAATGGTTTATAAAGTAGAAGAGAACAAGGTCATCGCAAAAGGTTATATCGATTTAGGTGATTTTGACATGCTTCCGTCACTTATGAGTATCAATAAAGCATGTTATGATCTTCATGCAGGTAAAACTTGGCAGGATGTCGAAGTCGGATTTTTGCTTAACTTCCAATAAAAATGTACAAGAGAGATTTCTCTTGTACCCCCCCTCTCTCTCTCTATCTATACCTTTCCCTCTTTTAAATACTTCTATTTGTTGTTTACATTCGTTCACAAAGCATTGACAAAAAATTTACATAACTGTTTTATGATTGTAGTATCTCAAGAATGAGAGATAGTACACTTTTATAAAGGATAGACAATGAAAAAAACAGTTATCGCAATCATAGCAACAGTTGGTCTGAGCAGTGCACTTATGGCAACAGGACCAGGTATGAATCCATGTAAAGATTCTATAGGTAAGCATTATAAAGAGAGAAGTGAAATTTATAAAGCGATACAGCAGCTAGATCTCACGCAGGCACAAAAAGAACAGCTGCAGACATTCAGAGAGTCTCAAAGAGAAGAGAGAAAAGCTAATAGAGCAGCGCTAAAAGAAAAAAGGGCAATGAAACAGAATAGAACTGATCTAAGCAGATTTATGTCAGCAGAGAAGTTTGATAAAAATGCCTATAAAACTGCTATGAAAGAAAGAATGCAGCAAAGGGAGGAAATGAGAGAAAAACGCCGTGAACTTGTGCTGGAAAAAAGAGCAGAAAGAATGGAGAAGATCTTCAATATCCTCACTCCCGAGCAAAGAGAAAAATGGATACAATTATCTAAAAGCAATAGTTAGGAAGAGAGATGTCACGTATTTTGATGGTAGAGGATGATGTACAGATCACCGAACTTTTGGAAGAATATCTTGCCAAGTACGGTATCGATGTATTTTCAGTTTCTTTACCTACCGTGGCACTTGAGAAGTTAAAGATCGAACAATATGATTTGGTGCTGCTTGATCTGGGATTACCCGAGATGGATGGTTTGGAACTGTGCAAACACATCAAAGCAGATCATCCCAATCTCCCTGTGATCATTTCAACAGCGCGTGCCGATGTAAGTGATAAAGTCGTGGCATTTGATGTCGGGGCGGATGATTATATTGCCAAACCCTATGAACCCAGGGAGCTTGTTGCCAGAATACAGGCGATGATCAAGCGTTATGATAGATTCTCTTTTAATTTAAATGATGAAGAGTTTAGGGTCGATAGAGTGAAGATGCAGATTTTGCAGGAAGGTAAAGTACTGGATCTCACCCTTGCAGAGTATGAGATATTTTCACTCTTATTGGAGAAAAAACACCAGGTAGTGAGTCGTGAATTTATCATCAACAGTATCAATGCAGTCAAATGGCAGAGCAGTGACAGAAGTATTGATGTAATCATCAGCAGGATCCGTCAAAAGATCGGTGATGATACCAGAAATCCTAAATACATCAAGTCTATACGGGGTGTAGGTTATAAATATATTGGACAGTAAATGAATCAGCATTCTGTATTTTTTAAATTAAATATTCTTTTTATGATCGCTTTGATGGCGACAGTGATTGCAGGAAGTTCTTTTATAATACATTTTGCCAAAAAAGATAACAACGATTTACTGTTCAAGGGCAGGATTATCATGCATGAGTATAAAATGACACAGCAATCCCCTCTACAACTCTTTGAAGAGCTCGATCTCACGCTTATCAAAGGTAAAGAGAAAGAGAAGATCCTTAGACAAAGCTCTAGATTTCTGAAACAGACTAAGGAGCATTTAAAAAGAGGAAGAGTTATACGTTATCAAGATCATTTATATCTCTACCTTGAAAATCATCATATCAATTTCCTACTTAGAGATGATCGGACCTATTGGGAGCGTTTTTTTATACCGTTATTAGTAATGATCGGCACGATTGTTTTGTTGATCAGCATGTATATTTTGTTGAGGAAAACCCTTGTACCGTTAAAAACACTTCAAAAGGATATCGAGCGCTATGGTGAAGGCACATTAAAGAAGTACGTTTTTTCAGATAAAAATGATGAGATATCCCAGGTTTCCAATGCATTTTATAAATCAGTTTCCAAAATCCAAAGACTTTCCGACTCTCGTACACTCTTTATACGCAATCTTTTTCATGAGCTTAACACACCGGTAACCAAAGGAAAAATTCTTACAGAGATCGTTGAAGATCCCAAAACCAAAACGATGCTGGATGCGATCTTTTCAAGGCTTGCTTCTTTACTCAAAGAATTGGCACAGGTTGAACAGATCACTTCGGAGAACTATGTGTTATCCAAAAAAGAAGTACGTATCATCGATCTTATCGATGAAGCAAAAGACCTTTTATATTTAGATCAAACAATCCGGACAAATGTCACAGACCAAACAATATTTGCAGACTTTGCATCGATGAGTATCGTATTTAAAAACCTGATCGATAATGCTTTAAAATATGGACAAAATCTGATGATTCATTATGAAGATGACGCCCTTTCTTTTATCAGTGAGGGTGAAGCTTTAAAAGGGGAATTTAGTGCATATTTGGAACCTTTTTCAGATAAAAAAAGCAGTGAAACTGCAGGTTTTGGATTGGGATTATACATTGTCAAGGAAGTGCTCAATATGCACAATATGGGGCTTGAATATACTTATCATGAAGGTAAAAATCAATTTACAGTAAATTTCAAAAACATCTTCTAACCTCATTTTAGCTATAATCGCAACCAATTATGCCGTTATTAAAGCGGTTTTTATGAGGATTATTATGCTACTTTTTACTCCAGGACCGACACCGGTACCAGAATCAGTACGTCAAGCGATGGCTACGCCTACACTACACCACAGAACTCCTGAATTTGAAGCGATCTTCAAAGAGGCCAGAGAGCGTCTGCTAAAGCTTTATGGTATGGATGAATGTGTGATGTTAGCAAGTACAGGTACAGGTGCAATGCAAGCATGTGTAGTTAACTTGTGTGAGAAAAAAGCGTTGACAATCAATGCCGGAAAATTCGGTGAGCGTTTTGGCAAGATTGTTGAGAGCATGGGTAAAGAACTTGTAGAGCTAAAATACGAGTGGGATACACCTGCAAAAATTGAAGATGTCAAAGAAGCATTGGCAGCCAATCCTGATATTGATGCATTCTTTGTTCAAGTCAGTGAGAGTGCTGGGGGACTTCGTCACCCGGTTGAAGAAATTGCAGCGTACATTAAATCAGTGAATCCTGCGATCATGGTAGTAGCTGACGGGATCACAGCAGTTGGTGTTGAGCCTATTGAAGTGACAAATATCGATGCATTGGTAACAGGTAGCCAAAAAGCATTGATGCTTCCTCCTGGGCTTGCAATGATCGGTTTGAGCAGTGCAGCAGTAGAGAAGATCGGTAAAGGGAAAGACTATTACTTTAACCTTGCTAGCGAGATCAAAAAGCAGCAGCAAAACACTACAGCATATACTGCAGCAACGACACTGATCATCGGTCTTAATGCAATTTTTGATGAGATCGATAAAGAGGGTCTGGATGCATTGTTTGAAGCTACTGCAAAAAGAGCAAAAGCAACACAGGCTGCACTGGAAGCGATCGGTTTTGAAATGTATCCTCAAACTCCGGCTCTCTCAATGAGTACTGTTTTTGATGAAGATGCTGAGCCGATCAGAAAGCTGCTTAAGACAAAATACGGTGTCAACATGGCAGGCGGGCAGGATCACCTCAAGGGAAAAATTTTCCGTATCAACCAGATGGGATTGATCCCTGTTTATGAGTCTGCATGGGTCGTGAACAGTATCGAGTTGGCACTTGATGAACTCGGTAGACGTCCGTTTGACGGTACGGCAAGCCGTGTGTTCAACCAAACCTACTTTAAGGCGTAGAAACTATGATATTTGAACATGAGATACCAAGCGGGAGCCGTCTCTATTTTGGCAGCAGTGCAAAGATCAAACGTCAGATCGAAGCTACTGCAAGTCAAACATTGGAGTCGCTAGGGTTTGAAGAGATCGTTACACCGCTCTTTTCTTATCACCAGCATGATGCGTTTGATGAGATGACGCCTTTGGTACGTCTCAATGATGCAAGTAACAACGAAGTGACACTGCGTGCTGATTCTACAACAGATGTAGTGCGCATTGTTACTAAAAGATTGGGACGCAGTACCGAGTCTAAAAAATGGTTTTACATTCAGCCAATCGTTACTTTCGCAACGAAAGAGCAGTATCAGATCGGTGCAGAGATTATCAACGGGAACTTTGTAGAAGTTGCCCAGACAACAGCAACACTTTTACAAAAATTGGATGAGACGCCTATCATGCAGATCTCAAATATCCGTATCCCGCATCTTCTCAATGAAAAGTACGGAGTGAGCCTTGAAGTGCTTAAGTCGATGCATATAGAGCAGATCATGAAAGCCAAACTGCCATGGATCGAACAATTGGTAAAAGTCCATAGAGTAGAGGACCTGAATGATCTGAGTGTTTTCCCTCAGGATATCAAAGAAGAGCTGCAAATGATTAAAGAAGCAGCTTCCAGTATCGAGTATGCAAAAGTTGTAATCTCTCCGCTTTTTTATGCGAAGATGAGATACTATGATTCGTTGACATTTAGAATGTTTGAAGACAATGCGTTGATCGCAACAGGTGGTACATATAGTATTGACGGTGTAGAGGCAGCAGGATTTGCGCTCTTTACCGATGAATGTATCGCAAGTAAAATAAGTAAAGGGAAGTAAGTGAGTAGTAAAGCAGATTTGATCGTAGGTCTCCAGTGGGGAGATGAAGGTAAAGGTAAGATCGTTGACCATATGGCACAGACACATGATTATGTATGTCGTTTTGCAGGGGGTCATAATGCAGGACACACGATCGTACTGGATGGTAAGAAGTATGCACTTCACTTGATCCCGTCAGGAGTACTTAATCCAAATGCAAAAAATATCGTAGGAAACGGTGTTGTAATTTCTCCTAAAGATTTTATCAAGGAGATGAGCCAGTTTGACAACCTTGAAGGTCGTCTTTTCCTTTCAGATAAAGCACATGTATTGTTCCCTTACCATGCAATGATCGATCAGGCCAGAGAGCGCATGAAAGGTGATAAAGCAATAGGTACTACAGGAAAGGGTATCGGACCTGCTTATGGAGATAAGATTGCACGAGTAGGTCATAGACTAGGTGAATTGCACCACCCTGAAAAACTTGCTGATAAGATCATTGCGTTTTTTGAGATGAACAAACCGGTATTTGACGCAATGGAAGTAGAAGCACCAAACAAAGATACTTTACTTGCTGAATTGAACGAGTATAAAGAAGTACTTGGAAAATATATTGTTGATACGACAAAGATGGTTTGGGAGATCCTTGATCAGAATAAAAAAGTATTACTCGAAGGTGCACAAGGAACGATGCTTGATATAGACCATGGTACCTATCCGTATGTTACATCATCGACAACGGTAAGTGCAGGGGCTTGTTCCGGTCTTGGACTCAATCCAAAAGATATAGGTAAAGTAACCGGGATAGCAAAAGCATATTGTACCAGAGTAGGAAACGGTCCATTCCCAAGTGAGGATCTTGGAGAGGATGGTGATATTCTCAGAAAGAACGGGCATGAATTTGGTACAACGACAGGACGACCAAGAAGATGTGGATGGTTCGATGCTGTGGCAATGCGTCATGCAGTGCGTGTGAACGGTGCAGACCAAGTCGCATTGATGAAGCTGGATGTACTTGACGGATTTAAAGAGATCAAAGTATGTGTGGCTTATGAAGTAGAAGGTGAACAGATTGATTATGTACCGTATGATCTTGAAGATGCAAAACCTGTCTATCAAACATTCCCGGGTTGGGAAAAGACAGAGGGTGTAAGAAGCTTTGAAGAGCTTCCTGAAACAGCACAGTCGTATATCGCTGCACTTGAAGCAATGATCGGCACAAAGATCGGTATCATCTCGACAAGTCCAGAAAGAGATGATACAATTATAAGATAATAAAGGAGTAGTATGAGACTTAAACCACAACAGACGGGATATGTAGCTACAAAGATCGGTATCGACCTTGCCAATGCTCCTTTTGTAACTTTGCCAAAAGGTAGAGAAGCTGTAGTCGCGGCTGCAAAAAAGATCATCGATGAGAACCTTGCTAAAGAACGTGCATTGGATGAAAAGGTAAAGTCTATTTTGTCGGAGAACGATGAAGAGATTGAGTTTCAGCATGCTGATGAAAGACAACTTTTCTTTATGATCAAAAAGAAACTGGCTCCTGAGTACGGAGTGATCATGAACTATGACGATAGATATAATGATCTGGCTCATGTTATCTTGGATGAACTATATGAGAACTACCTTGCAGAGTATGATGTCAATGAAAACCAGATTAAAAATGTGATCTTCAAGTCATTTAAAGAGTTTGCAAACGCTTATGAAGAGATCGATGACATTGTTTACAATAAGATCAAAAAGATGAAAAAAGAGGTGATACCGGGTTCGCAAGAGTATGAATTGCTCTATGAGAGATTGTATCAGGAAGAACTATCTAAAAGAGGAATGCTATAATGAACAAAGTTTCACTCTATTTTGAAAATGGGCTCTTTCTTGAAGCAAAGAGTTTTGGAAGTGATGGAACAAGTGTCGGTGAATGTGTATTTAACACTTCAATGACAGGTTATCAGGAGATTGCTACCGACCCTTCTTATGCAGGACAGTTTGTGACATTTACAATGCCTGAGATCGGTAACGTGGGATGTAATGCTCAAGATATGGAGAGTACTAAAGCCCACTGTAAAGGTGTAATCGTACGTAGCTACCAAGATAGACCATCAAGCTTCAGATGTGAGGAAACACTTGCAGCACTTCTTAAAAAACATGGTGTACTTGGAATCACAGATATCGATACAAGATATATCACCAAAATACTCAGGGATGAGGGTGCGATGATGATGGTGGCTTCAACTGAGATCCATGACAAAGAAGAACTTAAAAAAGTGTTAGAGAACTCGCCTCGTATTGAAGAGATAAACTATATTGAACAGGTAAGTACCAAAGAGCCTTATGTACATAATCAAGCACGTTATGATATCTTACAGTTTGACTATGCAAAGCCTAATACCAGCAAAAAAATTATTGCATTGGATTTTGGTATTAAACGTAATATTCTCAATGAATTGACTCATGCTGGGATGGAAGTGACTGTAGTACCAAACAGTATGCCGTCTTCAGAGATCATTGCAAAATTCGAAGCAAAAGAGATTGATGGTGTATTCCTTTCAAACGGACCGGGAGACCCTCTTATCCTTAAAGATGAACAAGAGAAGATCAGAGATATGATCGCAGCGAAAGTACCAATGTTCGGTATTTGTCTGGGACACCAGCTTCTTTCTATTTCACATGGATATGATACATATAAACTGCAGTTTGGACAACACGGGGGTAACCACCCGGTTAAGAACCTTCAAACCGGTTCAGTGGAGATCACTGCGCAAAACCACAACTATAATGTACCTGACAATATCACTGAAGTAGCAGAGATCACACATATTAACCTTTTTGACAACACAATCGAAGGGGTTAAATATAAGGATGCGCCTATCATGTCAGTACAGCATCACCCTGAAGCAAGCCCTGGTCCACATGAGAGTGCTTATGTGTTCCAAGAATTTGCAGATATGTTAGGATAGTGTGAATGAAACTAGCTATACTCTTTGGGGGCTCAAGTTTTGAGCATGAGATCAGTATCGTCTCTGCTATCACGATGAAAAAGGTGTTCAAAAACACTGAACTCTCTTTTATCTTTGTGGATGCAGAACGTCAATTTTATCTGATAGAATCAGATAAAATGAAATCAAACTTTTTTAGTTCCGGTGCATACAAGAAATCAAAAAAACTTGTTTTAAAGAACGGTGCATTTAATATAGAAGGAATTTTTGGTTCAAAAGAGATCGTATTTGATACACTGCTTAACTTGATCCATGGAAGAGACGGTGAAGACGGCAAGATCGCATCACTGATGGAATTCTATAAAATACCGTTTATCTCTCCTCGTATAGAAGCTTCTGTACTTAGCTTCAATAAACTCTATACGAAGTTTCTTGCAGAAAGTCTTGGTGTTAAGACATTATCATATCAGTACCTTTCTAAAAATGAAGAGAGAAAACTAACGATGGAATATCCAGTGATTGTTAAGCCTGTACGTCTTGGTTCTAGTATCGGTGTCAGTATCGTTAAGAATGATGAAGAGCTTGACTATGCACTGGATGTAGCATTTGAGTTTGATACGGATGTGATCATTGAACCGTTTATCGATGGTGTGAAAGAGTATAATCAGGCCGGTACTTACACGCGTGACTGGGAACTTTCTATCGTAGAAGAACCGCATAAAGAAGAGTTTTTGGATTTTGAGAAGAAGTATATGGATTTTTCTCGTGATTCACAAGTATTGGCAGCAGATATTGATGAATTACTTGAATCAAAGATAAAAGATACATTCAAAAAGATTTATGACCCACTTTTTAAAGGGGCAATCATCCGTTGTGATTTCTTTGTCATAGAGGGAGAAGTATATCTTAATGAGATCAATCCTATCCCAGGCTCAATGGCAAACTATCTATTTAGTGATTTTGAAGGTATGGTAGAAAGACTCTCAAATAATCTTCCAAAAGAACAAAGTATTCAGATCAATTATCAATATATCCACTCAATACAATCCGCAAAAGGCAAAGCTTAATACTATCAATTTAGATTTGATAGTTAAAAAATAGGAGTATTCCACTCCTATAAAGCTTCGGCATAAAATACCCCAATAATTCAGAGTTTTTTACTCCTATTAAATCCTCACAAGAGCCCATATATTGGGAATGTGTGACGTTTTGTATCATAATAAATTTAATGTATAACTTTTAAGTAATTTAACATTAATTTAACACTATAATTGATGTTGAATGTTGTCATTTCACAACATAAGATTTTTTTACAAGGGGGTATGCATGCAGTCAAACGCAGCATTGGAATACGATTATTCCGTAGCAAGGTTGTTTACTTATACGACAATTTTGTTTGGATTTTTAGGTATGTTGATTGGTACGCTTATCGCATCACAGTTAGCATTTCCAGAACTTAACTACCTATTGGGTGAGTATGGTACGTTCTCAAGACTTAGACCACTTCACACTAATATAGTTATTTATGGTTTCACTTTAAGTGGTATCTGGGCTACTTTTTATTACGTTGGACAAAGAGTACTGAAAGTATCAATTGCAGAGTCACCATTTATTATGGCAATTGCAAAGATTCACTTTTGGCTTTACTTTGTAGGAGCATTAACAGCAGTTATAACACTTCTACTTGGTATTACTCAGTCAAAAGAGTATGCAGTATTTGAATGGCCAATTGACATTGTTGTAGTACTTATCTGGGTACTATGGGGAGTTGCAATGTTTGGTCTCATCGGCATAAGAAGAGAAAAAGCACTTTATATCTCTATGTGGTATTACATCGCTTGTTTCCTTGGTATCGCTATGCTTTATCTATTTAACAACATGGCAGTTCCTACATATTTTGCAGCTGGTGGTCTTGGTAACATTATGCACTCAGTATCTATGTATGCTGGAACAAATGACGCACTTGTACAATGGTGGTTCGGTCATAATGCTGTTGCATTTGGATTTACTGTGCCTATCGTTGCTATGATCTACTACTTCCTTCCAAAAGAGTCTGGTCAAGCAGTTTACTCATATAAACTGTCACTTCTTTCTTTCTGGGGATTGATGTTCGTATACCTTTGGGCTGGTTCACACCACCTACTTTGGTCAACAGTACCAGACTGGATGCAGACAATGGGTTCAGTATTCTCTGTAGTACTTATCCTTCCATCATGGGGTTCAGCGATCAACATGCTACTTACTATGAAAGGTGAGTGGAATCAATTAACTGAGAACCCGCTGATCAAATTTATGGTACTTGCATCAACATTCTATATGCTTTCAACACTTGAAGGACCGATCCAAGCGATCAAATCAGTAAACGCAATTGCGCACTTCACTGACTGGATTCCTGGACATGTTCACGATGGTGTACTTGGTTGGGTTACATTCATGATTATGGCTGCTCTCTTCCACATGGCACCAAGAATATTCAAAAGAGAGATCTTCTCTAAGAAGTTGATGGAAGCACAATTCTGGCTTCAAACAACAGCGGTTGTTCTGTACTTTACATCTATGTGGGTTGCAGGAATTACACAAGGTATGATGTGGAGAGCGGTTGATGAGTATGGTAACTTGATGTATTCATTCATCGATACTGTTACAGTACTTCACCCATATTATACAATCAGAGCAGTTGCGGGATTGATGTATTTAGTCGGGTTCTTAATGTTCGCATATAACATGTATATGACGATCACTGCTTCTAAGAGATTGGAAGAAGAACCACAATTCAGAAGCCCTATGGCAGCATAAGGAGGTAGGTTATTATGTTTCACTGGTTAGAAAAAAATCCGTTCTTCTTTGCGGTAGGAGTTTTTGTAGTTATCGCGTTTGCAGGTCTTATCGAGATCGTGCCTAACTTTGCTGAAGCATCAAGACCAGTTGTAGGGCTTAAGCCTTATACTGTTCTTGAGCTTGCAGGTAAAGAAGTGTATAAAAAAGACAACTGTATTGCTTGTCACTCACAGCTTATTCGTCCATTTAAGTCTGAAACTGACAGATATGGTCAGTATTCACTATCTGGAGAATATGCATACGACAGACCATTCCTTTGGGGATCAAAAAGAACCGGTCCGGATCTTCACCGTGTAGGAAACTATCGTTCAACAGACTGGCATGAAAACCACATGTGGGAGCCAACTGCTGTTGTTCCAGGTTCAATTATGCCTGCATACAAGCATCAGTTCACAAATATTGCTGATATTGAAACAGCATATGCTGAAGCAGTAACAGTGAAGAATGTATTTGGAACACCATATGGTGATGAGTTCCAACCTTCAAAAGAGGCGTGGGAAGCACATAAACCAAAAGTGCTTGCTGAAGCAAAAGCGATTGCTGATGATATGAAAGATCCAGGTGTTAAAGCTGCTGTAGAAGCAGGAGAAGTACCTGAAATCGTTGCATTGATCGCATATCTTAATAAACTAAAGTAAGCAGATAAAATGGACATCAGAGAACTTCAAGGCTATGCCAGTTTCTTTATGACCATTTTTTTGGTAGTGATGTTGTATGGGTATATTATTCACCTGTATAGAAGTGAAAAGAAGGGCGAGAAGGATTATGAAAAATACGGGAATATTGCTATCGATGATGAGATCGATAGCAAACCTGTAGATGAAATTTCCCAAGCTCAGAGTGAAAAGAAGGAGCAAAACAAATGAATTCGTTAGTCGTTAAAGCATTAGCTTTTGCAGCAGTACTAATCGTAGTAACGATGGTAGTTGTAAAGCAGATGAATGTTAACTTGGATGACCCGATCAACCAATTGACTTTACTTGGTGCAGTGGCAATTGCAGTACTTGCATTTGGTGTATCTGCAAAATATGTTTCTCAGATGAAGACTGATACTGCTGGTGGTGAACTTGCAGAGGATAACTGGGATGGAATCGGTGAGTATAAAAATGAACTACCAGCTGGTTGGGCATACTCTTTCCTTGGTCTATTGATCTGGGCTGTATGGTACTTCCTATGGGGATTCCCTGTAAATGCGTACAGTCAAATCGGTGAGTACAATCAAGAGGTTAAGAAGTATCAGTCTAAATATGAAGAGATGCATAAAGATCCTGATCAAGCAACATTAAATGCAATGGGTAAATCTATCTTCTTGGTACAATGTGCACCATGTCACGGTATCACTGGTGACGGTATGAATGGAAAAGCACATGACTTTACTGCAAGAATGAGTAAAGAACAAGTACTTAATGTGATCAACAACGGTCAGAACCAACTTGGTTATCCAATGGGTGCAATGCCAGCAGGTATGGCAAGTGGTGCAGATGCGGAAGCGATTGCTGAGTATGTATCAGGTGGTATGAAAGGTGAAGCACCGGCAATGTTCGCTGCATGTGTAGCATGTCATGGAGCTGATGGAAAAGGTAACATGGGTATGGCACCAAATATTGCTGGTTATGATGATACATTGGTTCATAATGTTCTTACTAACGGTAAAAAAGGTATGATCGGTAAAATGCCATCATTTAAAACAATGATCACACCTGTACAAGAAAAAGCATTGACTGTTTATCTACAGTCTTTGGTACAATAAGGAGTAAGCATGGCAGAAAATACAAGTAGAGGCGTATTTGGTCTAAATGGTATTTCAGGAATGTTGATCGCAACAGTACTATTGCTTTCAATTCTTGTTTTCTTGACATTCAATGCAATCAAAGTACAGAATGCAAATGCTACTAATGCATATAATCCAGCTCCAATTACAGGTAGTTTGGATAATGTTAAAAAGATCAGCAAAGAGAATGCACAACATGCATTCCAAGATGCTAAATAGTAAAAGGATAAATGATGATTACTATTATGGATAAAGTATTAACTGTAGGTATGATAATCACTGCTATTATTACTCTTTGGGCGGTTGTTACACCTAACCACCTATATATAGGATAATTATATGAGCAAAGCACAAGTAAGGGTAACCTTGCTTGCTTTGTTACTTCCACTACTTCTTAACGCTACACACATACTCTATAATAATATTTTAAAACCCGAAGTTTCAACTAACATTGAAAAGATGGGGACTGAGTTATCAGCAAAAACAGGTATTAATGCGTATGTAGTTGCAACCAATGAACCGTTTCCTGAACGATATAATCTGGTGGAGTATAGCAAGAAGTATGAAGATAACATGAGCAAGCCATACGTCCTGTTCATTTTTGCACCCTATGCAGTGATTACAAATGAGTCCAGACAAAAAGGTAGAGTTGGTTTTATCGCTTCCTCAAGTGAAGTAAAAAAATTGTATGATTATGATGAAGTAAGAGATGCTGCTATCGATGTGGTTGCTGCAAAAGATCAAAACAGTGATGAGGATAAGCACAATATCGGGGTACTCCAGGGATACTCAGAGTTAGCTGATCAGATTGGTAAATCAATGGGTGTTAAAATGACTACAACGATTCCTGATGATACAAGTTTTGTTATTAATATTCTCAAAATATTTGTCTATACGGGTTCTATTTTTGTCTTTTGGATATTCTTACTTAGACCGCTAATTATGAGGATAAAAAATGGCAAACAATAAAGAGAAAACCTACTGGCCGCATATGATACTCGGTTTCTTTTTCCTAGGTATTACACTCGGGTATTGGACGGTAAAGACAGCATCAAATATGCCAGTTCAAGAGTCAAATGACTATATGATGAAGTATCAATCGGCAGATATGAATATTAATGATATCATGGAAAAAAAGATAGCATTTGATAAAGAGTATATGATTGAACTGATTGGTAAAGAAACAATGGAAGTGCCTGACAACGTAAACTCTAATAAGGTACAGATGGACCCTGTAAAGCTTTCTAAGGGTCTTAATGAGTTTACTTATATGGTTATTAAGAATAACGGGAGCGTAGTGTCTGATGCAAACGTTTCATTTTTATTGACCAGACCTCATACTAGAGCAGATGATTTTGTAGTTGACTCGGTACCTTATGGTAGTGGTGAATATATTATAAAAGATATCAATATCACAAAGCCGGGAAGGTATACATTACAGCTTCGTGCAAAAGTAGGCGATGCTATAGGTTATTCAGAGATTCCGGCATATCTGAGATAGTCATCTATGACGATTTAGATCGTCATAGAAAAGATTCTTTTTTCCGGCTGGTCAGCCACTAATCTTAAATCAAATGCCATGCAGACATTTCTTACGAACATACGACTGGACTCTTTGACTACAAGTCTGTCTTCATAGATCTCGATGAGATCATCATCTTCCATCTCTTTGAGACGATCAAGTATTTCCGGCATCTTATCCAGTTTCATACTTTCATCAGTCCATGAGGTTTCAAGGTTACACATCAAGTTTAGGATATGTTTACGTACGATGAGATCCTCTTTTGTAAGAAGGTGTCCTCTAAAGACAGGTAGTTTGCCTTCATTGACACGTTTGATATAGTCTTCAACACGTTTTTCGTTTTGCGCGAAGCTATACCAACTATCTGAGATTGAAGACATTCCCAGTCCTATCATCAACTGTGTTTTTCCTGCAGTATATCCCATAAAGTTTCTATGAAGTGTATGGTTTTTCATCGCTTTATAGAGTTTATCCGTAGGCAGTGAAAAGTGATCCATCCCGATCTCTTCGTAGCCTGCATCAAAGAAGAGCTGTTTCCCCAGTTCATAGAGTTCCCTTTTGTACTCGTCTTTCGGTAGATCACTCTCATCAAAACCTCGTTGTCCAACTCCTTTGATCCATGGCACATGTGCATAGCTGTAGTAAGCGATACGATCTGGCATGAGTTTTACAGTATTTGCAATCGTTGTTTTAATATTTTCTTTATTCTGGTGTGGAAGACCAAAAATAATATCATGGGAAATAGACTCATAGCCTATTTTTTTTGCCATATTGTGGATCTTCTCTACATCTTCAAAACTCTGTATACGGTTGATCGCTTGCTGCACTGTCGGATCATAATCCTGAATACCGAAACTGGTACGTCTGAATCCTAGATCATACAGTGTTTGAAGCTGTTCTTCAGTGGTATTATTCGGGTGGGCTTCAAAGCTATAGTCATAACTTTCAGGACGCTTTGCATATACGAAGATACCATCAATAAGACGCTTAAGGTTCTCTGCAGAGAAAAATGTCGGTGTACCGCCTCCAAGATGTATTTCACGGATAATCGGAGTATCTCCTAAAAGATCAATATAAAGTTTCCATTCTGCTAGGAGTGCGTCAATATAAGGATCTTCAACAGAATGCTGTACAGTGATATGTTTATGGCAAGCACAAAAAGTACATAGATTTTCACAATAAGGAAGGTGAATATAAAGGCTAATACCCTCAACCTTATTACTCTCATCAAATGAACGCTTAACTGTTTCTTCCCAGTTATGTATAGATATTCCCTCTTTATCCCAGAACGGAACAGTTGGATACGAAGTGTATCTTGGGCCCGGAATATTGTATTTTTGTATCAGTGCTGCATTTTGAAGCTCCGCCATTTTTATCCTTCCTACTTTTAAATCTTAAGATTATATCCAAAAGGCACTATTAGCCAAATTATTAGTAAGATTGTCAATATGGGATATAATGCCTAAACTTACAACGGCTGTGATATACTACCCTCTATGATTAGAATGATAATACAACAGAAGCGAAATATATCATGTTAAGCCGTAGTGAACTGCATGTCTATCCTACTTCCAGAGCTCTTAGAGAAGTCAGTACCGCATTCAAACAAGAAGAGGGTTTTTTACCTACATTAATGCGTATGGATGAGTTTGAAAATCGACTGATTTTGCTTGATGGTAAGACACAGGTTGATGCACTTCAGCGTATTCTTTTTTTGAGAGAAGCAGCAAAATTTGAAGCGTTTGAAGGACTCAATTTCGATCTGGAGCTCATTCGTTTTTTTACAAGGTCTGATGCAATCTTCAAATTTTATGAAGAGTTGGCAGCTGAAGGCATCGGATTTAACAGACTGCGTGAAGCCGATGCTTATGCTGAGTTTGATGCCCACCTGGATATTCTTGAACAGCTTTTGGAAAATTATCACAAGATTCTTCTGGCAAGAGGATTGACTGATAAAGCATTTATCCCTGCTGCCTATGAGATCAATGAAGGTTTTATACAAAACTATCAAAAGATAGAGATTCATCTGGAGGGATATTTGAGCCGCTTTGAACTTGAACTGCTTCAAAAGGTATCTCAAAATATACAATTGATCATTCACTACAATACCAGTAGATTTAACAAGAAAATGCTGGAGCGCTTTGCAGAGTATGATATAGTGTTTCCTGAAAATGCTGAAGTTTCGATAGATTTTTCATCCAAAAGTATCCTGAAATCTGTCACGAATACTGCTAAGATCAATGTAAACACTTTCAAGGTGGGTGAGCGAAGTGAACAGGTTGCACTGGCTTTTGAGAAGATCGAGGTATTGGTTCAAAAGGGTATAGATCCAGAAAAGATGGTAATGATATTGCCTGATGAAAGTTTCAAAGCCTATTTGTCTATTTATGACAAATTGAATAATCTTAACTTTGCAATGGGATATGATTATAGTGATGGAAGAGTCTATAAATCTTTAGAGGTACTTTCACGTTATCTTGGAAGTTTTGAAAAAGATGATAGATATTTACTGCAGAAGTACGGAGTCGATCTAGAAAAAGTAACAGAAACTATCCCCTCTGGAGTATGTAATGTTATACAGTTCGCTCAGGTATTGGATGAACTTGGTTTACTTGATATACGTTTAGGTGATGAGGAGAATAAAGAATCACCGTCTAATGAAAGGGTCTATGAAAAGTATTTACAGTTTATACATACATTTCATGAAGAACAGTTGCGGTTTAAAGAGTGGCTTTATATATGGATGAAGGCACTTAGCAAAATAACGATTGACGATGTACGGGGTGGCAAGGTGACAGTCATGGGAGTACTTGAGACCAGAGGTGTAAGCTTTGATGGTGTGGTGATCGTAGATTTCAACGAGGGCATTGTACCCGCCAGTTCCAGCAAGGATCAGTTTTTAAATTCAAGTGTCAGGGCTTTTTCAGGATTACCCACACGAAGTGATAGGGAATCATTGCAAAAACAGTATTATAAGCGATTGCTGGAACAATCAAAAGAGGCGGTGATTATCTACTGTAGCAGTGAGAACAGATTGCCTTCAAAATTTCTTTATGAACTGGGTCTGCAACAATTTAGCGAATCGGAGGCATCTCTTGAGCTGCTTTATAATGAACCTAAACAGACTGTTGAGCAGCAAGATCCTGTTGTCGAGTCATTTGATGCAAAAGCGATCACATGGTCAGCCTCAAGGCTTAAAACCTTTTTAGAGTGTAAACGAAAGTATTACTATAGATATATCCAAAAGATAGAAGCAAAAAAAGAGGAAGAATTGAATGAAGGGGCATTTTTGCATGAGCTGCTGGAGTATCTTTTCAAAGAACAAAATCACTATTTCACAGCTGAAGAGATGGAGGAGAAACTTTACCGTCTGATGGATCAGCTGCTCATAGATAATGATGCTAAAACCAACTATCAAAAACTGCTTTGGAAAGAGAAACTTAAAGGTTTTATCAACAGTCAGATCACACACTTTGAATCCGGATGGGAGGTTGTAGAACGCGAGAAGGAGTTTGTGGGTGAGATCGGAGGATTACGTTTTAAAGGGCGTATCGACCGTATTGATCAAGATGCAACACGCACATTGGTACTTGACTATAAAAGCGGGAGTACAGCAGAGGCACAGAAGAGTAGAAATCTTGAAACGCTGAAAGACTTTCAAATGAGTATCTATCATCAAATACTTCAATCAAAGTACCAAAATATCTCCTTGGCATTTGTCAAACTTTTTGAGGATGGGATGATCGAAGAGATTACGTCACTGGAAGCGAAAAATGAACTGTTGGCAGAGCATATTATAGAGCTGAAACAGACGACGTCCTTTGTGGCCCAAAAGTGTGAAAAACTCTCTACTTGCACCTACTGCGAATTTGCACTCATGTGTGAAAGAGGGGAGTATTTATGAGTTTTAAACCTTTCTTGGCCTATTCAGCAAGTGCTGGCAGCGGTAAGACCTTCGCACTTTCTGTGCGTTATATCTCTTTGCTGTTTATGGGGGAGTCACCAAGTTCCATCCTGGCAGCGACATTTACCAATAAAGCAGCCTCAGAGATGCGTCAGAGGGTAGTGGATTCTTTACGTAATTTAGAGAGAGATGAAGCATTTTTAAATGCGATCTGTGAACAGACGGAGCTAAGCAGAGAGGAACTGCTTGATAAACAGCCTGAGGTCTTGGCAAAGTTTCTTGCATCTATTTCACATATCGTTACACTGGATAGTTTTTTCTCTTCTATTTTACGTGCTGCAGCACTAGAAATTGGGCTTGAACCTGATTTTGTGACAAAAGAACAGGGGGATGATGCATTAGAACGTCATTTCTTAAATGAAGTGCAAGCTCAGGGATTGCTCTCTTCTCTGGTAAAACTTGCAATGGACATCGAAGATAAACGCTTTAGCAAGATTTTCGATCTAATGCAAGGATTTTATACAGTAGATCCGCTTCTGCCGGAAGTACAGAAGATTCAGCACTCGGTTCAGAGTGTGGAGGAGCATTGTGAGTCTCTGAGATTAGAGATGATGAAGGCACTTAAGGATGCAGGATCGGCTGATAGGTGTATCAAGCAGTTTGAGACACAAAGTATCAAAGAGCTTTTTGGTAAAAAACTGTTTGAAAACGAAATGTTGGGTGAACATTCTTGGTTTAAAAAGAGTATCAATAATGAGATAGAAGAGGTTTATGCCCGATTAAAAGAGGCACTTAAACTTTGGGGAAAATCTAAAGAACAGGTGGTACTTTATAATCTTTTCAAGATTTATGACTATTATAAAAATGCCACGATCGCAAATGCCAAGTTCTCAGGTATATTGAGTTTTGATGATCTCACTTATTTTACTTATAGACTGCTGCATGAGAGTATTTCCAGTGAATTTTTGTATTTTAAGATCGATGCAAAGTTTAAACACATTTTACTTGATGAGTTCCAGGATACTTCTACCTTGCAGTTTTTGCTGCTAAAACCACTGATCGATGAGATATTTGCAGGACAGGGGCAGAGCGAATTTAAAAGTTTTTTTTATGTAGGTGATACCAAACAGTCACTCTACCGTTTCCGTGGTGGTGTTGAAGAGCTTTTTGACAAAGTTGCAGAACATTACGGCATTACGATTGAACCGATGGATACCAACTATAGAAGCTGTAGACATGTAGTAGAACAGGTAAATCGATGGTTTGAACCAACTATGACGGGATATATACCTCAAAAGAGCAGATCCGGAGCCAAAGAAGGCTTTGTGGAAGTTGTAGAGTCCGATGAAGTGATCGATGAAGCCGTTAAACAGGCACAAAACCTGATCCAACTTGGTGTAGATGTTGATGATATCGCTTTTTTGGTCAGTACCAATAAGGATGGGCAGCAACTGCAGGAAGCATGTGAATATGCAGGTATAGATACACTACTGAAGACTTCAAGCTCATTAAAAACCCTTCCAAAAATCGCTACGCTTGTTGCTATGATGGAGTATCTTTACCTCGGTGATAGGATAGATGCTGAAGCACTGATGATACGTATTAACAAGTCACTGGATGATATAGATCTTAACTGGTATTCCCCTTTGATGCAACCGCTTAAGATACTTGATAGATTGGTACGGGAGTTTGGCTATTTTGAAGAAGATAAAAATATCCTCAAACTCTTGGAATTTGCAGGGAGTTTCGGGGATATTCCTACCTTTATAAAAGAGTTCAAAAGTAGTTCAATCGGTGTAGCTGAACACTCGGTACATGGAGCTAATATCATGACCATACATGGTTCTAAAGGATTGGAATTTGGATATGTGATCGTCTTGGATAAACTCACCCGGCCAAACAGTGACAAGTCACCATTGATCTTTCATTATGATGAGAACCTGTCTGTTGAAGAGATCCTTTACCGGATCAGCGGTAGGGATCATTTTGATGAGCACTATGCACGCTTGATCGCATCAAGAAAACTCTCGGAGATAAAAGATAGAAAAAATGTACTTTATGTTGCACTTACACGTGCAGTGGAAGGGATGATCATCATCCGAAAAGAGAAGGATTCGATCTTTGATGAAGTTGGTGTTTCTCCTATGAAGATCGGTGAGATCAAAGTATCACAGCCGGTATTTGATATACAAAAAAAAGAAAAGAAGAGCCATCTAGTGAGACTGAGTCATTATGGCACGCAAGAGATACTGAAAGAACAAGAGGATGAAGAGAAGGATCTTCAAGCGATACTTTTTGGATCAGCACTGCACTATACATTAGAGATGATGGTAAGATTTGATCTTTCAAGCCTTTCTAAAGCACTGATCTCGATGCAGAACAGATATGGACAGCAGTTGGACATGCACCATGCAGTTCAAATTGAAGCGCGTATTAAAATGCTTATAGTTCATGAAGGTTTTCAGAAGTTGTTGCAAGGTGCACAGGTTAGTAAAGAAAGAGCATTTGCTTATGATGGAGAGCTTAAACAGGTAGATTTGTTGTTGGAATATGAGGATAGCTGTCTAGTTATAGACTATAAAAGTTCTAAAAAATATGATTTGAAGCATCACGTACAAGTACAAGGATATAAAAAAGCCTTAGCAAAATTGATGAGAAAACCTACAAAAGGATTGATCCTCTACCTTCTGGAAGATGCGATAGAACTCATAGAAGTATAAGAAAAAGGTATGGAGGATGTACCGAAGTTCTGATTTTAGAAATTATTTTATAGTAAGTTGAAGTGTAATATCATATAATATAATATGAGAATGAAAGTTTTGATTATTGAAGATGATAGTATTGTCGCAATGCATATGAAAGAGACTATACAGGGACGCAATCATGATGTTGTCGGGGTTGCAAAGAATGCCCAAAAGGCACTTAAGATAGCAGAGAAAAGCCCTATTGATCTTGTAATATCTGATATCAATATTGAAGGAGATATTGACGGCATAGAGTGCTGTAAAATACTCCAAAACACTTATCATACATCGGTCATTTTAGTGAGTGCTTACAATGATCAAATGACCCTAAAGAATGCTTCTACATTAGATTTTTCCGGCTATTTGATCAAACCGTTCCGTGAAGATGAACTGCTTACCCATCTTGATCTTATTGTACTGAGAGAAAAGAAAAAAGAACACTATAAAAGAAAGAAGATTAATGAAGTTTATAGTTACTGCCCAATACACCAGACTTTTTATCGATTTCAAGAAGTCATAGAACTTACTCAAAAGGAAAAAAGTTTTTTAGAAGCATTATTAAGGGCAAATGGTGCAATCGTTTCTTATGAGCATTTTTGGGATACTATATGGTATGGAGAAGTTGTGAGCGATGAGGCACGTAGACAACTTGTTTACAGACTAAGACAGAAGTTACCGGATTTTCCTCTCAAACTTGTTAAAGGTATAGGGTATAAACTGGAAAATAAAATTTAGACTAGCCCTGTTTACATTTTAATTCTTGAGAAATATCCATTTATTTGTTTGTAGAATAGTTTTTTTTAAAAAAATATTATGATTGTAACGTTTTTGTTATGTTAAATAGGTACTATATTGTGCATAGGGAGTGGAGATCAGTACAACACTTGGGGAAGAGGGGTGCCGGTTGCTGCAATTTATGTTTCAAATGTGACGTTAGCCAATGATTAGTAGTTATTATTGGTTAGTGTCCTTTGATGATAGAAACTCTTCAAAATGTTAATATTAAGCCATTAAATGCAAGCTTCAAATTCTTCTCTACGAAATAAAAATGAGAAAAATTCATTAATAATCTTAAATAAAACTTAATTTAAATAAAATTTAAGAATAACTCGATACAATCCGTCCACAAAAAGCATGAAAAGCCGCATGGAAAGCAAACTAAGTTGCTTTTTTAGCTTTGAAACCGAAACGGTTATCATTACATTTGAAGCCGTACATGGGAAAAATAAAATAAGGAAACATCATGAAAATGACAAAAGTCGTAAAGCCTCATGAAGTACAAAGAGACTGGGTTTTGATCGATGCTGAAGGTAAAACTTTTGGTCGTATCCTAACTGAAGTAGCTTCAATTCTTAGAGGTAAACACAAGCCATCATTTACACCAAATGTAGATTGTGGTGATTATGTAGTAATCATCAATGCTGAAAAAGCTATCTTCTCTGGTGCAAATAAATTAGAAGATAAAAAGTATTTTACTCACTCAGGTTACTTTGGTTCTACAAAGAGCAAAAAACTAGGTGAAATGATGGAAAACCATACTGAAAAACTTTATAAACTAGCGGTTAGAGGTATGCTTCCAAAGACTACACTTGGTAGAGCAATGCTTAAAAAACTAAAAGTGTATGCAGGTCCTGAACACCCACACACTGCACAGATCAATAAGGAGGCGTAAGAATGGCAACTGTCTACGCAACAGGAAAAAGAAAATCAGCTATCGCTAAAGTATGGTTGACACCGGGTAACGGTGAAATCAGCATCAACGGTAAGACACTTGATCAGTGGCTAGGTGGTCACGAGACTCTAAAAATGAAAGTAAGATTGCCGCTTGAAGCAACTAAACAGCTTGAGTCTATAAACATCAAAGCTTCTACACTTGGTGGTGGTTACTCTGCGCAAGCTGATGCAGTAAAACATGGTATCACTAAAGCACTTGTTGAGTTCGAACCATCATTCAGAGCGATCTTGAAACCTATGGGTCTTCTTACTCGTGACTCAAGAGTGGTTGAGCGTAAGAAACCAGGTAAGAGAAAAGCGAGAAGATCTCCACAATTCTCAAAAAGATAATCGATCTTTGTATTATCTTTTTTACAAGAGGTTTTTACCTCTTGTATCTCCTCTATATTTTATTTTAAATTTCATATATCACAATTTCTATTTCATAAGATATACCTCCTCCTTTATAGCTAAAACAAGGCATTGTTTCTTCAAGAGAGTAAAGTTATAATGTTATATTTTTAAAAAGAAGGGGAAATCGTGGAAGAATCAAATGTGAGTTCATCATCCTTGAATAAAGAGGCATGGCTGCGTTATTTTGCACGTGTCATCGATATAACTATCGGTACAATGATCGTGGGAGTTGTTATAGGGATCATTATAGGAATTTTCTTCGTGATCTTTGGAGTAGACATTCAAATATTGTCGGAGATTCCTGAATATATTTCTATGCTTTTTGTTATGATCATCTACTTTCTTATAGAAGCAAATGTAATTTCCAGTTTTGGAACAACACCAGGTAAAAAGTTATTAGGCATTAGTGTGCATCATAACAATGGAGACTATTTGGATTATATGACAAGTTTAAAAAGAACTTTTACCTTATGGTTCAAAGGTTTAGCCTTATCACTACCTCTTATCTCTTTGATTACCTTGATTGTTGCATACAATAGATATACAGATCATGGGATCACCTCTTGGGATGAAGAATACAATGTAAACGTTGCATATCAGCCTATCGGAACAATGAGATTAGGTGCAGGTATAGTGGTTTGGATTGTTGCAGTCATGATAAATTTGAGTGCATATATAAGTAATTAGATCTTTGATACGTTCAAAATGGATAAAGTATTTTAACTAAAAATATTTTTTGAGAAGATCACATAGGAGTTAATATGAGAATATGGATATATCAAGAAGAAAAAGATACTCATTTATTGGTTAAACTGTATAAAGAAGATCATGGTGAAGGTGAATACCTGGGTGATCTGGATGAAGAGAGTATCAAGAAGCTTATCTTGGAGATCAAGCCAGATGTAAAGATAGATCAGGCATATGGAACATTAGCTTATTTTGGATTATTACCTCTCCTGGTCTTTAAAAAGAAAAGTTAGCCCAGAATTATATATGCTCCAATGGCTAACACGATTCCTGTAATAAATCGTTTGATAATTACTCCAATATTATTTCCTATCTGACATGAGCTGCATTGTGAGTACTTTTTTGCTTCATACTGAGCATAGAAAAAGAATCCTATCATCAATACAAAAATAATCGGTAGCAAGAACTTATCCAATGTATACAGTGTATTTAGTGTCTCTTTAGAGAGGTTAAAAAAAGGTGAAACAAGTGTAAGTCCCATAATAAAAAGCAGCTTGTCAGTGAAACTGACAAAATAGTCTTTTTTGGAAAAAGTAGGACAGATTTCAACTTGTGGTATAAGACCATTGTTTTTCAGTGCTTCAAGTACACGTTCTCTATGCGCTTTACTCACTTTATCAAGAAATGTTCCTCCAAAGAGATAATCCACTTTTCTTTGGAACGTTGCAGCATATTTTTCATCATCAATATCAATTGATTTTGGTTTGCCATGACGGTCTTCATAGATAACCTTAATTCTTTGTGCTCGTGGAACGATTTGGGTGATTTCAGGGTAATATGCTGTAGTCTCTATAGAATCAAATTTCCCATAGCTTCCTATGATCCTTGGATTAATATATTCACTGTAACTTCCATCTGCTTCTTTGATCAGTACGATATTATATGGATAGGCAATCTGGATTGCAGCTAATGCATCTAGGTTATGTTTGATCATTGTATCTTTGATATCTTCGATCACATCCCAAAGTGTTTGATTAAAAGAACGCACATCAGTACATGCGATATTGACACGTTCATCCGGATATATAACAAGTTTTTGTACCATAAGCATCCTCTTCAACTATTTGTAAAAGCTAATTTAAATAGATAGATTTTAAAAAGAGTTGGAAAATATGATCACTCCTGCTTTGAAGCAGGAGTGTGTAATATTAGTGGCTTTTACGTACAACAATAAGCATTTTAATGTTGATAACGATAAATCTGATAATTTGCCAAAGTATACAAGTTCTCATGAATTTTACAAAACCTGTTGGAACCATTGTAGTAAAGTTCTGGTCGTAAGGCTTTACTCTCTCTTCAATTTGTTTCATTTATTTTCTCCTAATTTATTTTATTCGGTATTTCTACTTTCAACGATACTTTATTTCGTGCTTCTTATTCTGGGATCAAAGTCCAGCCCGGCTTGAGTTTTGCTTTATAGATGAACATATGGTGTAGGATATGTTTGATCCAGTGTCCAGCAAGTCCAATCTCTCCGAATGTATAGTCCAGATCTCGTCCAAGTCCAGGATATTTTTCAAAGTCAGGTACTACAGGATAGACAGTCAATGCTGCTGCCGTACCGTCAGTCAAACCTTTACCTGCAGATGCTACACATGCTGCACCCATTTCAGCCATTGAGGCTTCATGTAAATGAGCGTCCGGACCTTTTTGGATCAGATCAGTGATTGAGTGAGCCACTGCTTTTCCTATGATACCTGATGGCATACCAGTTCTAGGAGGCGTTGGGTTGATTGGAGTACCGTTTGGTGAGCTCATCGGTTTAGAAATGAGGTGCGGTGGTGCAAATGCAATACCACATGCAAAGATATTTTTGAAATCTGGGTTTTGATAAGTTCTCGGCCAGTCACTTGCTTTCCAATCTTCATACGCTTTTGGCGTATAGTCTGCATCAACTTTCAAGAAGCCATTTGGTGCAAAGATCTGAGCTGTCATATCCGAACCATCTTTATCATATGCCTTTAGACCTACTCCGGCAAATGGAGGGATAAGCATTGCAAAGTCAAATTCCATCTCTCCCGTACTTCCATCCAGAAGTTCATACTCAAGTCTTCCATCTTCTACTTTACTGACATGTGCACCAATTGTCCAAGGGATTCCTCTTTCCGTGTAAAGTGATTCCGCAAAAAGTCTCGAGCTTGCAGCATAGCCACCACGTTTCATGTGAAGTCCACCGATACCGAAGTCACCCAGGAATGACTCATTTGAGATCCATTGTATATCAACCATATCCCTTACGCCAGCTTTGTTTGCTTCGTGCTCAACGTTGAAGATATACTCAAATGCTGCACCCTGACATGTACACATACCATGACCTGTACCGATCACTACTTTTTGTCTTTCACCGGCTTTTGCTTTGGCAAATATCTGTTGAAGCTCAAGATTTGCATGCGTAGCATGGTCTGCAGTACATACTGAAACAGTATGTCCTCCGATCCCCCCTTTACCGTCACCAAGCCCTGGAGTTGCATCAAAATTGAGCTTAGGTCCAGTTGCATTGATAAGATAATCATAGCTTACCTCTTCACTCTGACCTTCTTTTCCTTGCCCAGTGTATTCAATTGTAATATACGGTGTATCGCTACCTTCTTTTCCATTTGGATGGATTGATACGGCTTTTGCCTGTCTATAGTCAATCCCTGCTTTTGCATATACAGGAGCAAGTGGGAAGACAACATCCTCTTTTTTCATTTCTCCAACACCTACCCAGATATTCGATGGAATCCAGTTCCATAGAGAGTTTGGGGTGACCACGACGACCTCATGAGCATCTCCCAACCATTTTTTTGCAAATGTTGCAGCAGTGTGTCCTGAGACACCACCACCCATAACTACCAAACGTGCCATATTCTTCCTTTAGTTTAAAATTTCTAGCAAGTATTAATTTTATGAAATGTAATGTTAAATATAAATTAATTATATAAAATTTATTTTTTTTGATCAGTTTATATCTATAAAAATAATTGAAAATATAATTCAATATTATATATTATCTTTCTGCTCTAATATTATGTCTGGGATAGAGGCTAATAATTTCTATGCTACTATTCTGTCTAAATGAATTAAAACAATATAGACAAGTAAGGATAGGTAATGCAGTCATTGATGGATATCTTGTTGACACCGATAAAGGCAATAAGGCTACGTTATCTCCCATTACTGTTGATATATTTTGCTTACGGTTCCAGTGTCTTTGTTGCTATTGCCAGGGACTTCTGGGTCAAAAAAGAGTTGAGCCTCAGTGCGGAAGATCTACTTGCACTGAGTGTATGGCTGACAGTACCCTGGACCATTAAAATGATTTTTGGACAATTGGTAGATTCAGTAACGATCTTTGGCTCCAACAGAAAAGTCTATGTCTTTATCGGGGCAATTCTGATTACAATAAGTACTCTGATGCTGATCGATGTAGTAGGGGATCACACGATACTTGCCGGTTACAGTAAAGAGCATATCTATATACTTGCTTCCGTAATAGGGGTAGTGGGTTTTGTAATGCAAGATGTCGTAGCTGATACAATGAGCACAGAAGTGGTTGATCGTACACAAAGCAGAGAAGAGATAAAAAAAGAACTTGCGATGATACAGGTACTTGCGCGTCTCTCTTTGGGGTTTGCAATCTTTATTATGGGTTGGCTTGGTGGTGAACTGGCGGGGATTTACAACTATGAAACGGTTTTTATCTTTTCTCTTTTTATACCTGTGTTATCCATCCTTGGTGTACTCTTTGTCAAACTTAACCCGGTTCCTACTTCCCCTATCAATAAAGAAGTATTGTTCGGAGGGCTTGCATTTGCTGTTTTTGTCGTAATGATGGGATATCATGACGTACCGTATTCTCAGTTGATTGTTTTTGTGATCTCACTTATCGTGGTGTTGTATCTTTTGCGTTCTCTGGTTGGTGATCTGGACCCTGAGACAATCCATCATATTAAGATGGCGATGATCGTGATCTTTGTGTATCGTGCGATGCCAAGCGTAGGACCTGCATTACAGTGGTGGGAGATCGATGTCCTTGGGTTTGATGAAGCATTTTTTGCCAAACTTGCGATGATCGGAGGAGGGATCGCGCTTGCCGGTATGTGGTTCAGTTCCAAGTTCATTGTTAACCAATCGATATCAAAGGTATTGATATTCCTAACTATTATAGGAACAATACTCTCTATGCCAGTACTGGGGATGTACTATGATTTACATACATTATTAGGTATTGATGCAAGAACTGTAGCACTGGTGGATACGGCGATCGCTTCTCCTTTTGAATATATTGCCGGTGTATTGATGCTGACACTTGTTGCGATCTATGCACCCGAAGGGAAAAAAGGTACGTGGTTTGCTTTGATGGCATCACTGATGAACATTGCATTGAGTGCAGCCGGGATCTTCAGTAAATATCTTAATAAACTATTTATTGTAACACGTGATGTAAGAGAAGATGGTATTATTGTTATCCCTGCAAATTATGATGAACTCGGTATTTTGCTTTGGGTAGTAATCTTACTGGGACTGGTCATACCGATCGTAACGATATGGAAATTCAACCCTGATCCGAATGGAAAAAAATAAACGATCTTCTATCTCATACTTGACAGTATTTGGAAAGTTTGGTATATAGTAACAAATTTTGCTCTCAACGAGAGACAAAAGGAGATCAATGATTATACTTTTTGACCTGGACGGTACACTTATCGACTCAACTGAAGCAATACTTGAGAGCTTTAAAGTTGCCTTTGAGACACACGGAGAAGCAGTACCAGACAGTAAACTTATCAAAGCAGAGATCGGACATCCCCTTGATGTCATGTTCACTACATTGGGTGTAGAAGAGGGGAAAGTATGGGATTACGTTGATGCTTATAAAATGCATTACCGCATTATTTCCTGTCAAAAGACTGTGCTTCTACCCCATGCTAAAGAGGCAGTTGAACTTGCGAGTCAACATGCTACTTTGGGTGTAGTGACCACAAAGACAGCAAAGTATTCGATTGAATTGTTGGAGCATTTAGGCTTAATGCATCATTTTGAAGTATTGATCGGTAGAGAAGATGTGGAAAACCCGAAACCGCATCCAGAACCGATACAAAAAGCCCTCCAGGCGTTACCAAAAGGTGCAAAAAATGTCTGGATGGTAGGAGATACCTGCATGGATATGCTTTCTGCTAAGGAAGCAAATGTTATAGGTGTCGGGGTCACTTGCGGTTATGCAGATGAAATAAATTTGATCAATTGTACTGATTACATTCATTCAAATGCGTTAGAGGCGGTTAGATTTATCGCAAACCGATAGGTACAGCTTAAATATATTATAATTTCAACCCGATTTAAGAGTCGCATGACTACAATAGGGAAAATATGATAATAGGTCCCTCTGCACAACACTACTTTTTTGTAGTGTTATCTAGAGGGTTTTATTATTTTAGATAGGAGAAAACATGACAGAGATTAGATGGCACAGCCGTGCTGGTCAAGGGGCGGTATCTGGTGCTAAAGGTCTAGGGGACGTTGTTGCAACAACTGGTAAAGAAGTTCAGGCTTTTGCACTATACGGTTCAGCAAAAAGGGGAGCTGCACTAAGAGCGTATAACAGAATTGACGATGAACAAATTTTTAACCATGCAAAATTTATGAACCCTGACTATGTCCTGGTAATCGATCCTGCATTGGCATATACGGATAATATCGTAGAAAATGAAGCCGATCATACTAAATATATCGTTACGACACACCTTACTAAAGAGGAGTTGATCGAAGGTATTCCTTCACTTAAAGGCAAAGAAGATAGAGTATTTGTCGTTGACTGTGTACAAATTTCATTGGACACTATCGGTAGATCAGTTCCAAATGCTCCAATGCTTGGTGCATTTGTAAAAGTTTCAGGTATGTTTGAACTTGATTATTTCTTGGAAAATATGAAGAGAGTACTTGCGAAGTTCCCTCAAAAGATCATTGACGGAAACATGGCAGCGATCACAAAAGCATACAACGACGTGAAGTAAGGAAAGAGGATTAGCATGCAAGATTTAAAATTATTAGCAAATGACAACAGAGGACAGCGCGGACTGGAAAGCGGTAGCAGTCTAGAGGGTTGGCATGAGGTAACACAAGGATGTATCCTTCCTTCATTTGAAGGTGATGCAACAGGTATCGCACTTAAAAAAGCTGAAGAGAGAACATATTCAAATCATAACTCTTATACAGCAACTGTTGCATCATGGAGGGTAAAAAAACCTGTATTTAACATAGATGTATGTATCGACTGTCAAAACTGTTGGGTATGGTGTCCGGACAGTTCTATTTTATCAAGAGATAAACAGATGTTAGGTATTGACTATGATCACTGTAAAGGGTGTGAGGTATGTGTGGAAGTATGTCCTACAAACCCTAAATCACTTTTAATGTTTAGTGAATATACTCCGCTGGATGAGGCATTGTCTCAGTGGCCAGAGAAAAAGAAAAAAGAGAAGTAAGGAACTGGTATGGCAGAAAAATACGATTTACAAGAAAGAGAAGTATGGGATGGTAACTTCGCCGCTTCTCAAGCGTTAAGACAAGCACAAGTGGATGTTGTTGCAGCATACCCTATTACGCCTTCTACGCCAATCGTTGAAAACTACGGAAATTACGTAGCAAACGGTTATATCGACGGTGAGTTTGTTATGGTAGAGTCTGAACATGCTGCAATGTCAGGATGTGTAGGTGCATCTGCTGCAGGTGGACGTGTATCTACAGCGACTTCATCACAAGGTTTTGCTTTGATGGCTGAGGTACTATACCAAGCATCTGGTATGAGACTTCCAATCGTACTTAATGTAGTAAACAGAGCGCTTGCTTCTCCACTTAACGTACGTGGTGACCATGCGGATATGTATCTTGGACGTGATTCTGGTTGGATCCAGCTTGATGCATTCAATGCACAAGAAGCATATGACTTGGCACTGTGTGCATTTAGAATTGGTGAGAACCACAATGTAAGACTTCCGGTCATGGTTCACCAAGATGGATTTATCACATCTCACACAGCTCAGAACGTGTATCCTCTTGCAGATGAAGTGGCTTATAACTTCGTAGGTGATTTCCAACCGGTAGATGATATGCTTGATTTCTCAAGACCGGTAACATATGGTGCGCAAACAGAAGAAGATTGGCACTTTGAACACAAAGCAAGACAACATAAAGCATTGATGGATTCTCGTCCTATTATTGATGAAGTGTTTGCTGACTTTGAAAAAGTATCTGGTAGAAAGTACAATAGAGTTGAGACTTATGATATGGAAGATGCTGAAGTGGCAATCGTTGCACTTGGTACGACTGTTGAGACAGCAAGAGTAGCGGCAAAAGAGCTTAGAGCCGAAGAAGGTATCAAAGCAGGTGTTGTTGCAATCAGATGTTTCAGACCATTCCCGTTTGATAATGTAAGAGATGCACTCGAAAATGTTAAATCAGTAGCGGTTCTTGACAGATCAAGTCCAGGTGGTGCAATGGGTGCATTCTTTAATGAAGTATCTGCAGCGCTTTATACAACAGCAAACAGACCACTTGTAACAAACTTTATCTATGGTCTTGGTGGACGTGACTTTTCTATCGCAGAAGCAAAAAGAATCTTCAAAGAGCAGAAAGCACATGCTGATGCAGGTTATATTACAACAGATATCCAACAGTTCTCAGGACTTAGAGGACCAACCCTTGGATTCTTTCAAACGAAAAGAGGTTAATTATGGCAATTACATCAATTAAAAACTTAAAAGATTTTTCAACGAACAATGACAGGTTCGAAGGAGCACATACTCTTTGTCCTGGTTGTGCGCACTCTATGATCGTTAGAGAGCTTATGAACTGTACGGATGACAACCTTGTTATCTCTACAAACACAGGATGTCTTGAAGTATCTACTGCGGTTTATCCGTTTACTTCTTGGGATACTTCATGGATCCATATCGGGTTTGAAAATGCTGCAACAGCAGTTTCTGGTGCAGAAGCAATGCACAAAGCTCGTAAGAGAAAAGGTACACTAAAAGATAACGATGCTCCGGTAAAATTCGTAGCATTCGGTGGTGACGGATCAACATTTGATATCGGTTTCCAATGGTTGTCAGGTGCAGTTGAGAGAGGTCATGACTTCACTTATATCTGTCTAGATAATGAAAACTATGCAAACACTGGTGGTCAAAGATCTTCAGCAACACCTATCGGTGCAACTACATCGACAGCTCAAGCTGGTTCACACTCTTATGGTAAAAAAGAGAAGAAAAAAGATATCGTAGCGATCATGGCTGCACATGGTGCGCCTTATGTTGCACAGCTTGCACCAAACAAGTGGAAGTCTATGGCAAAAGGTTTCCAAAAAGCATTGGAGACTGAAGGTCCATGTTTCATCAACACAGTATCACCATGTTGTACTGAGTGGAAATTCGACCCAAAAGATACGATCGGTATCACTGACTTGGCGACTGACTCATTGATGTTCCCAGTTTATGAGATCATCGACGGTCATGAGCTTAACATTCTTTACAGACCAAAGAATATCATCACTGTTGAAGAGTATATGGGTGCTCAAGGTCGTTATAAGCACCTCTTTAAACCAGAGTACAGACACGTCATTGATCAAGTACAAAAAGATGTGAATGAGTACTGGGATTATCTACAAAGAAGAGAAGAAGCAAGAGTTTAATCTTTCTTCCCTCATCTCTACGATCAGACGGATCTTTATTCCGTTTGATCACTGCACTTTAAAATCAATTATTTTAAATTACCCAACACGCATTAGACCCTTAAGTGTTACTTTTACAATTTTTTTAAACAAACTCTTTTGTATTCATGATTCACTCATGAGTTTTTCCGTTATAATTTGAAAAATCATAAGAAGGAAAATATCTATGCCGTTATTAGATAGTTTTACAGTAGACCACACAAAAATGAAAGCACCTGCAGTACGTGTAGCAAAGAAGATGAGTAGTCCAAGCGGTGATGCAATTACAGTATTTGATCTAAGATTTACACAGCCTAACAAAGAGATGCTTTCTGAGAAAGGCATCCATACGCTTGAGCATCTTTTTGCAGGTTTTATGAGGGACCATCTTAACAGTAAGAATGTGGAGATTATCGATATCTCTCCTATGGGATGCCGTACCGGTTTCTATATGTCTTTACTGGGTACACCTAAGAAAAAAGAGGTAGCCAAAGCATGGAAAGAATCAATGGAAGATGTTCTGGAAGTGAAAAGCGAAAGCGATATCCCTGAACTTAATATCTATCAGTGCGGAACATGTAAGATGCACTCTTTAAATGAAGCACAAGAGATCGCACAAAAAGTACTTGATGAGGGTATCGGTACAATGAGCAATAAAAAGCTTAAAATGAGTAAAAAGCAACTTCAAAAGGCAGCAACATGCTAATCCTTATACCTGTAGACAGTGATAACGGAATTCAGGCTAAGATCACTGCTTTGCCTGATATGAAAAAGTGGGCACTGGTAGAATTCGATGAAGGAGAAGCAAAGTCTATTACATTCCATGATGACAGGACGGAAACAGGTGCAGATTGGATTGACTTTGTTATCCTTGAAAACCGTTTTGAGAATGCCATGGATTTTATGAATGAAGGGATGATGTGTCTTGCTCGCCGTGAAGAAGAGACGATTGAGGAGATACTCTCGGCATTTAAGTTCAAAGAACTGGATGAAATCGGTTTTTAGAGTAGAAAGGAGGTATTAGTGTGGGCAGCGGATATGATGAATCCCTAAGAGGTCAAAAAGAGGTGATTGTAACTGAGGACGGTTCAATGACGCTTTACTCGAAAGAGTTCGATCAAGCATACCACTCAACAAAAGACGGTGCATTGCAGGAGTCACTGCAAAAGCATGTCATTCCCGCTTTTTCTCTCCAAAAATACAAAGACAAACTTACCATACTCGATATATGTTTTGGCCTGGGGTACAATACCTTAGCTACACTTTACTATGTTAAATTAAACCATTTGGATACTAAGGTGCATATCATTTCTCCGGAATTTGACCGGGAACTTGTCGAGTCACTTTCAACATTTGAGTATCCTAAAGAGTTTGACAGTTTCAAACCGATTATCCGGGAACTTTCTCAAAACTTCTGTTATGAAGATGAACAGTTTAAGATCGAAGTACTGATCGGTGATGCCAGAGAAGTGATCCCAAAGATCAGTGAGAAGATAGATATCGTTTATCAGGATGCATTTAGCCCTAAGCAAAATCCATTACTCTGGACAAAAGAGTACTTCCATGATATTCGTGTGATCTGTAATGATGATGCGATCATTACGACCTATTCGACAGCGATAGCTACGCGTATGGGTTTATATGAAAATGGTTTTGAGATCTTTATTTATTATGGTGAAGAGGCGAGAAGATCGACTATTGCGAGTCCTCAAATGATCGAAGGATTGGAGTATGTAGATATGGAACTGAAAAAGCAGAGAAATAAAGATGCCAGAAGCATAAGCGATAAGGAGTTTCAATAACTCATCTGAATCGCATCGACTTCATCCCAGCTCATTGATTTTTTCCTGTTCCTGTGTGAAAGGATATGATCGATATATCTTGCAAAAAGATCAGTTTCCACATTGAGCGTTGTACCCACCTTATAATTTTTCATCAGTGTTTCATTGAGCGTATGAGGGATGATGGTTAGACGAAAACTATCTTCAAAGACATCATTAACGGTTAAAGAGATACCATCAATAGTGATCGAACCTTTAGGCACGATATGAGCTATGTATTTTGAATCCACCTTGATGATGAAGTCCGTAGCATTTTCTCTTGGAGTGATCTTGGCTACAGTTCCCACACAGTCTACATGTCCCTGTACGATGTGTCCTTCAAACCGGTCATTCATTTTCATCGCAGGTTCCATATGTACCTGTCCTGTGATCTTCGATTCATCGATGATTGAACGTGTTTCATCTGCAAGTTCCAGATCAAATCCGTCACTATTGACCTTGATAACTGTCAGACATACCCCGTTGATCGCAATAGAGTCACCCAGCTTTGCTTTGTGTTTGGACTGGATCGTCAAAATATTATTTCGATAGCTTTTGACAGTAGCGATTTCCCGGATAAGACCTGTAAACATAGTACCTCAATATATTTGGATATAATTCGATAATTATAGCAAAATCTTATTAGCAAAGATTGATGGAGAATTCAATGAATTATGAAGTAATAGTCATCGGTGGCGGTCATTCTGGTATCGAAGCAGCACTAGCTTCAGCACGTATGGGTGTGAAGACACTGATGGTGACGATATTGGCCGAGCAGATCGGTGCTTCATCCTGTAACCCTGCTATCGGTGGATTGGCAAAGGGGCACCTCGTACGCGAAGTCGATGCACTTGGTGGAGAGATGGGATTATGTACGGATAAAACAGGTATTCAGTTTCGTACTTTAAATGCTTCTCGCGGTCCAGCCGTAAGAGGGACTAGGGCACAGATCGATATGGATGCTTACCGTATCTATATGAGGAAAGTAGTGCTTAACACGGAAAACCTGGATGTGAAGCAGGAGATCGTAGAAGGGCTGATTATTGAAGATAATGTTGTGAAGGGTGTTACTACACAGCTTGGCAATGAGTATATGGCACCTAAGGTGATCATCACTGCCGGTACATTTCTTAACGGACTGATCCATATTGGTGAAAAGACACAGACTGCAGGAAGACAGGGAGAATTTGCCTCTGTAAAACTGGCTGAGTATCTAAGAGGATTAGGCCTTGAGATCGGAAGGTTGAAAACAGGTACCTGTGCAAGGATCGATGGTAAAAGTATTGATTTTAGTGTGATGGAAGAACAACCGGGTGATGTACCTCCTCCACCATTTTCATTCCGTACAGATAAAAAGACCTTTAACCCTACTCAGTTACCTTGTTATGTGACTTATACCAATGAGACAACTCACAATATTATCGAGAGTAACTTTTACCGTGCACCAATGTTCTCAGGCCAGATCGAAGGGATGGGACCAAGGTATTGTCCAAGTATCGAAGATAAGATCAACCGTTTTAGGGACAGACCTCGTCATCAGATCTTTGTAGAGCCACAAACGATGGAAGCTACTGAGTTTTATATCAATGGTATGAGTACTTCTTTGCCAACTGATGTACAGCTGGATATGATCCATTCAGTAGAAGGGATGGAGAATGCAAAGATCGTACGTTACGGTTATGCAATCGAGTATGATTATCTCTATCCGACAGAGTTAAAGCATACGCTTGAGGTCAAAAAGATCGAGGGACTCTACTTTGCTGGTCAGGTCAATGGAACGACAGGATATGAAGAGGCAGCAGCACAGGGGCTTATGGCCGGCATCAACGCAGCACTCAGTATACAGGGGAAAGAGCCTTTGATACTCAGACGTGATGAAGCATACATCGGGGTTTTGATCGATGATCTAGTGACAAAGGGAACGAGAGAACCATACCGTATGTTCACAAGCCGTGCAGAGTATAGACTATTGTTGCGTGAGGATAATGCTGATATGAGGCTTTCTCCTTATGGTAAAGAGCTTGGTCTGCTTGATGAAGACTATATTGAAAAGTTTGAAGCAAAAAGAGCGGACATTGAGGAAGCACTAAGCTTTTTACGTGATAACTTTGTGACACCGACCAAAGAGTTTCTTGCCCAACTTGAAGAGATAGGAGCGGTCAAGATCAATGATAAGACAGCATGGATCGATGTGATCGGGCGTGGTGATTTTGACAGAGATAAACTTATCACTCTTTTACCTGAATTTGATAAGTACAGCGATGAGGTAGTAGAGCAAATTCTGGTAGAGGCGAAGTACAGCCGTTATATTGAAAATCAGCAAAAGCAGATTGAAAAGATGAAAGACATGCTTAAAGTTAAAATCCCTGAAGATTTTGAATACCGAACTGTATCAGGTTTGAGTAACGAAGTGGTTGAAAAGCTTGAAAAAGCAACTCCTCCGACACTGTTTGCAGCATCAGAGATCTCTGGTATCACACCTGCATCATTGGAGATACTACACGTACACATTAAAATGCGACAAAAACAGAAGAATAAATAGAAGTTTTTTAGTTAACTTCGGTATAACAAGATATAGAGATTGCAAGACAAGGATAATAAATGTTGTACTACTATGCAAATACCGGGCATAAGATAGGTCTGGATCGAGTCAAAAGAGCAGTAGCATTGTTAAAAGCATTAAACGATAAAGGCGTAGAGACAAGACTTTTGGTCAATGATTTTAGAGCAGGATTAGCAGCCAGAGAGTTAGGGTTGCGTGATTATGTGACCATTGAAGGAGTCATGGATATCGATGCGATCGCTGATACGGGCGATTCGATCATTATGGATACTCCAGAAGATGACAGGGGGCGTATCCAGAAGTACTGTTCAGACTTTTCTCATGTATTTCGTTTTGCCAACAGTTCTGAAGATGAAGTCCGCGTGAGTGAAGTACTTTTTAAGCCTGAGTGTGATGATGAGAACTGTATAGAGGCACTCATTGTAGACAGCATGTATGAGAGTAGTGAACCCAAAAAGGAGAGAGTACTCTTTTTTCTTTCAGATGCAGACTATGACAAAGAGATCTTGAGTAATAAAGAATTTTTTCAAAATGCGGGTATGGAACTGCTGCTTGGGAACTATTTTTTTGTGAAGTATGAAGATGAGTTGGCTGAAATCTTTGAGAGACTTCATGAAGCTGAAGAGTATGAAGATCTACTCAAAACCTCTTCTCATATCGTGACAGCATCTGGACAGACTGCGTTGGAAGCCCATGTATGCGGTGCAAAAGTAGTCTATATCAATACAGCAAGAGAAGATATCATCCCGCTTTCAGTGATCAAGGGACTTGATATACCTGTGATTGAAGGTTTTAATAGAGCTGCTTATGAAGGAGTAGATAAAAATCAAAAGAGTGAAAAAACACTTAACTTCTCAGTTGATCAAATTTCCGACCAACTGATTGACAGACTTAAAAGCTAATTAAAACATCAAAAAATTAGGAGTTCAAATCTCCTAATTTACTCCCAGAAACAAGAACTTTTTTTATCCCCAAATTAATGGAATTTTTCAATTATATTTTTATTTAATATCTACTATAATATATGGTTAAACATAACAAAAGGAAAGGAGTAGGTATGAAAGAAAAAGGTCGTAGAGACTTTATGGGTATGGCACTAGGTGGCTTTACTGCATTGGGTGGCCTGGGTGCACTCTATGCAATGAAGCGTAGCTGGGATCCGTTACCAAGTGTTAAAGCTGCTGGTTTTACCACTATTGATCTGAGTGCTGCACAAGAAAATGTGCTAAATGTAGAAAAATGGAGAGGGAAGCCAATTTTTGTACTTAAGAAGTCAGCGGATATGACGCAGGATGAAAGAGATATCGTAATCGGTTCTGACAGATTTCACGTATCTATAGGTCTATGTACGCACCTTGGATGTATTCCGGCATATTTGCCAGATGCTAAAAAATTCAAGTGTGCTTGTCACGGGGGAGAATTTGATACTGCAGGACATCAGATCTTTGGACCGCCGCCAAGTCCACTAGAGATACCTCCGTTCAAAATCGAAGGTACTACACTAGTACTTGGTGAAGAAGGACCTGAGTTTAAAAAAATGAAAGACGCTGGTCTAATAGTATAAGGGAGAGAAGATGGCAAAATTTGATGAAAAAGCAAGACCATTTTCTGAAAAATGGTTAGATGAGCGTTTAGCGGTCAATACTCTGAAAAGAGTCCTTTCAACAGAGTATTGGATTCCAAAAGATATTAACTTTCTATGGGCAATGGGAATGGTACTTGCAGCGACTTTCGGTTTGCTACTTATCTCCGGTATTTTTCTTTTGATGTACTACAAGCCAGATGTCAATATGGCATTTGATTCTGTAAACTATACGATCATGTCTGAAGTTGGTTTCGGTTGGCTTTGGAGACATATTCATGGGGTAGCGGCATCAGTCGTATTCTTGATCATCTATATCCATATGTTCACGGGTATCTACTACGGTTCATATAAAAAAGGTAGAGAGCTTATCTGGATCTCAGGTATGTTGTTATTTGTGACTTTTTCTGCAGAAGCTTTCTCTGGGTATATGCTTCCATGGGGACAGATGAGTTACTGGGCTGGTATGGTTATTACAAACCTTTTCTCTGGTGGTTCTCTTGAGGCGTATGGTCTTGTTGAATGGATTAGAGGTGACTATGTACCTGGTGATGCGTTCCTTACAAGATTCTTCATGCTTCACGTATTATTATTGCCACTTGTAATCATAGGGCTTATCGTACTTCACTTCGGTACACTTCGTATCCCGCATGTTAACAACCAAGAGGGTGCAGAGATCGATTTTGAAGAGGCAGCTGAACTTTACAAAGCTGGTAAGAAAAAAGAATCAAAAGTGATTCCGTTCAATCCGGTATTCTTAAGTAAAGATGTTTTTGTAATGGGTGTATACTTTATCCTGTTCTTCTATTTGGTGTTCTACCATTTTGAATTTGCAATGGACCCGGTAAACTTTGACCCGGCAGATGGATTGAAAACACCACCGCATATCTATCCGGAGTGGTACTTCCTATGGAGTTATGAGATTTTGAGACCATTCCCTAAAGATCCAGGATTGATCGCATTTGGTATTGCTCAAGTTGCACTATTCATGCTTCCGTTCATTGATAGAAGTCCAAATGTTGCACCTGCACACAAAAGAGGATTGTTCTTTGTATGGTTCTGGGTATTCCTTATTGATATGATCGTACTTACTGTGCTTGGGAAACTTCCACCGGAAGGAATCTTCAATACTTTAGGAGCAGTTGCAGCGGTTATCTTCCTCTTATTGGGGCCTGCATTGATAGTAATCACAAAACTTGAGAAAAAACTATAGGAGGCAGGTAAGATGAGAGAACTAAAAATATTAGCAATTGTTGTATTCTTTACACTTGTCACTTACTACGGGGTTGAGCCTTTTGCTCACTCAAAAATGCATAAGCATGTAGAAGGACATGGATTTGTCTATGATGGTACAGCAGATGTAGAACAAGCATCTGATGAAAAAAAAGAGACTAAAAAAGCGTTCTGGAATGACGTAAACGAGATCGCGAAACTTGAAGGTAATGTTGCAGCTGGTGAAGCCGGGTTTGCAATGTGTATGGGATGTCATATGGATGGTGCTGTCGCAATGGGCGGTGTCGTACCACCAAGCCTTGAGCATGCAGGTGCATTGTATGATAAGAAATACTTGATCGCAGTTGTGAAAAACCCTGCTATGGCGATGAATACTGATCACAAATTTGCAGATCCTATGATGCATCCGATGGGTCCTGTTATGACAATGTTCATGGACAATCAATCTATCGCTGATGTCGTAGCTTATCTTAAGGCTAAAAAAGCAGGAGAAGTGACTCCTAAGGAAGCATTCACGGATGCATGTAGCAGATGTCACGCGATGCGTTATGCGAAAATGACACAGCTTGGAGATACACCGACATTCAAGTATGAGAAAGATGCACTGGCATATAAAATCAATGTACTTGACGCACAAGACGGTGTAAAAGGATACATGGGTAAATTGCCACCGGATCTTTCTATCATCATTAGAGCAAGAAGTGAGCACTTCCTTGAAACATTCATCGAAAACCCTCAAACTCAGCTTCCAGGTACCTCAATGCCTAGAGTTGGTCTAAATGAAGAGGGATATGAGAAAGTGAAAGAATTCCTTACTGAGATCGGTGATCCGAGTAAACCAAAAAGAGAGGCAGTAGGACCGTATGTGATTCTCTTCTTTGTTGTATTTGCTTTCCTCGCATTCCTATGGAAAAAGTATCAGTGGAGAGATTTACATTAATTTGACGCAATAGGGCGAAGCCCTATTTGCTACGCTAACGCTGAGTTTTTCTCAGCGGAAAGCTCTCGCGACTTGCCGCTCTTGGCTAATTACATTTTTAAACTTCATTTTTCAAGACTTTTTACGTTTGATCACTATTATCCTATTTTTATCTAGTTTTGGATACCCTACAAAAAAATTTATCTCAAAAATGTTATTTTTTTTGGGAATTATGGATATGTAATGCTTATAGATGGACACGGACGTACTGTTAACTATCTTCGTATCTCAGTAACAGAGCGATGTAATTTTAGATGTCAGTACTGTATGCCGGAAAAGCCCTTTTCATGGGTACCCAAAGAGAATCTACTAAGTTTTGAAGAGCTCTTTTTGTTTGTGAAGGTAGCCATAGATGAAGGCGTGAACAAGATCAGAATTACCGGTGGGGAACCGCTACTTAGAGAGGATCTGGATAAGTTTATCAAAATGATCTCAGACTATAAACCTGATATTGATCTGGCATTGACGACAAATGCTTTTCTGCTTCCTGATGCCGCACAAAGGTTGAAAGATGCAGGATTGAAGAGGCTCAATATTTCTCTAGACTCACTAAAAACTGATGTTGCAGCAAAAGTAGCAGGGAAAGACGTACTAAGTGAAGTACTTAAAGGGATAGATAAAGCTTTAGAAGTAGGACTTCAAGTAAAGATCAATATGGTACCGCTTAAAGGTATCAATGACGATGAGATCCTTGATGTGATGGATTATTGTAAAGCACATGGTATGAAAGTACGTTTTATCGAATATATGGAAAATGAACATGCAGATAAAGCACTTAAAGGGATGCATGGACGTGAGATCCTCGCGAAGGTAAAAGAACGTCATACGATCAAAGCACTCGGACGTGAAGGTGCAAGCCCTTCATTTAACTATCTGCTTGATGATGGGTACGAGTTTGGATTGATCGATCCGCATAAGCATGATTTTTGTGAAAGCTGTAACCGTATCCGTCTTACGGCCGAAGGATTCTTGATCCCCTGTCTTTACTTTGATGAAGCGATGAGTATTGCAGAACATGTGAAAAAAGGCGATGTTGAAAGTGCTGCAGGTGTACTTGCACAGGTACTTAAAGATAAGCCGAAAGAGAACCGTTGGAGTGAAGAAGAGCTTGAAGACAGAGAGCTATCCAAGCGTGCATTTTATGAGACGGGTGGCTGATGTTTTATCTTACTGAAGAGTTTTTTTCTATACAGGGAGAAGGGAAATACGCCGGAGTACCATCTTACTTTTTACGGACTGCAGGGTGTAACCTGAGTTGTCCTGGGTTTGGTGCACGTTACGAGGTGAATGGAGAGGTTCAGTATGGATGTGACACTTACTTTGCAGTAGATAGAGGTTTCGCCAAGTCCTGGATAAAGATAGAGCAAGCTTCCGCTCTTATAGAAAAACTTAATGCCGAGTTCGAACAGATCGGATATTTACCTCATGTGGTGATCACCGGTGGAGAGCCATTACTTTACCATAAAGATGAAACTTTTTATGACGTAGTACAATGGTTGATAGATGCAGGCATTGATGTAACCTTTGAGACTAATGGGACAGTTGAGATTGATTTTGAATCTTATCCTGCGTATGCATCCTGTATATTCTCTCTTTCACTCAAACTTTCCAACTCAGGTGAACCAAAAGCAAAACGTATCTTACCTGAAGCGTTAAATGCAATTGCAAACTCTGCAAAAGAAGCGTTTCTGAAATTTACGATAGATACCCCTTTGATCGAGAGTACGGCATTGGAAGAGATCAAAGAGATCAGAGAGATCGTTCCGCAGTTAGCAGTATATTGTATGCCGGTAGGGGAAAGTCGTGATACAATATGGAAAAATGACAAAGCTGTTTTCGGATTTTGTATGAAGCATAATTTTCGGTATAGTGATAGACTACATATCCGTGTTTTTGATACGACACAGGGGGTCTAAATGTTAATACGTAAACTATTTAAATTTGAAAATGCCCATATCGTACGTGGATGCACGACGCAAAGATGCAGTCAAAATATCCATGGACACTCTTACAAGGTTGAAGTGCTTTTAGAATCTAACTATCTTGATGATGGACAGATGGTCTATGATTTTGGATTGACCAAATTGACAATTAAAGAGCTGATAGATTCGTTTGATCACAGTATTACCTTATGGCATAAAGATGATGCAGCATATCTTCAAGCGATGAAAACTCATAGTGCCAGGTGGGTAGAGTTACCTGTGTCTCCCTCTGCAGAACAGTTCAGCCGTGTGATCTATCTAATGGTTGAGCGTATCTTAGCGTGCACTGCAATGCAAAATGGTGAGAGAGAAGTGAAGCTGCACAGTATTATCGTACATGAAACAGATACAGGATATGCACAGGGATTCAAAGAGGATGCACACAGTATACTGATGGGAGAGATCAAACTTGAAGAGATCATCTTCTCTGCTCAGGTACAAAAAGAGTGGAGCGACCCGGGAATTTGGGACAAACTCTTAAAGATGGAGAAGATCGCTAACCCTACAATTGTTTAACGATTTTAATGTATAATGATTCTAACTCATATTTAAAAGGAAGCATAATGAAAAAAGTGGTATTACTTTCAATCGCAGCAGCCGCAGTACTGTTTACAGGATGTAGCGAAGAGACAAAAAAAGCGGCATCTGAAACTGCAACTGCAGCAAAAGAGACAACACAGTCGGCAGTAAAAGATGCGGAGACAGCGGTAACAGAAACGGTACAACAGGTTGTAGAAACCACTAAAGAAGCAGCGCAAGAGGCTAAGGAAAAAACATCAGAAGCAATTGAAGCGACAAAAGAAGCAGTAGCTCCGGTTGTGGAAGGTACTAAAGAAGCAGCGGAAGATATTATTAATCCAATTACTGGTCAAGTAGAGAAAACACCTGCATCGGCTGAAGAAGCTACTACTGTAGTAACATCTGCCCCAGCATCGGAGATGGAAGAACCTACAGAGGAAACAACAGTTTCTACATTAGAGACTGAAGAAAAAACAGAGACGGAAACGACCGCTGATAATGAAGCAGGGAAAACACTCTTTGCAAAATGTGCAAGTTGTCATGGAGCTGACGGTAAAACCAAAGCACTTGGCAAGTCCGAGATCGTTGCAGGACAAAGTGCTGCTGATCTTGAGACAAAGATTACAGAGTATAAAGCAGGGACAAGAGATGTAGCCGGTATGGGAGCTTTAATGAAAGGTCAAGTCGCTACATTGAGTGATGAGGATATTAAAGCACTTGCAGCATATATGGCTACACTGTAATTTTTAGAGAGTTTGTTTGTTACAAACTCTCTCCTTCAATTTGCTTATTTCACTTCATAGTTTCTAAAATTGTTTTTTATCCTGTATGCTTTATGTATGATGCCAAGAATAGATTGTACATTTACATTTTTTATAGGATTTGGATTTAAAAAATAGATGACTGATGATAAAAAAATGTTCACCAAAAGAATACGTTCATTGAAAAACTTTACACAGCTTAAGCTTATTATTTTGACAAGTATATTCCTTGTGCTATTTGATAACTATGCATTTTTTAAAAGTACAGTTGATATCTATCCCATCCATGAAAATATTGCATTTTTATTTTCTCTTGGAGTAGTTTTAGGTACATTGACAACATTACTTTTAATACTGTTCAGTTCAAAGTATACCACTAAGGCCATTTTGATTATAGTTGTTTTGGTCTCATCCCTGACAAACTATTTTATGAATACCTATTTTGTCGTGATCGATAGTGAAATGATCCGTAATACCGTTCAAACAAATATGAATGAGCTTTTGGATCTGTTGACATTGAACCAGGTAGGATATTTTCTATTTTTGGGTGTTCTTCCATCATGGTTTATTTACCGTTCAAAAATTGTTTATCAACCAATGCGAATAGAATTGATAGTCAAAATGAAAGTGATAGTTATTTCACTACTCATTATTTCCGGTACGGTTTTTATTTTCAGTAGATATTACACCTCATTTTTTAGAGAACATAAGCCACTTAGATACGCTACCAACCCTACGTATTGGATCTACTCTATCGGAGACTATATCAATAAGATCTATAATAACGGCCCTGTGATTGTCAATGCGATCGGTGAAGATGCAAAAGTAGTAAGAAAACAGGGAGATAAGCATAAGATCGTTATTGTTGTAGTAGGAGAAGCTGCTAGAGCAGATCATTTCAGTTTGAATGGTTATGAAAGAGAAACCAATCCACTTTTAGTAAAGCAGGATGTTATCAACCTTTCAAATGTTTTCTCCTGTGGTACATCTACTGCTGTTTCGGTACCGTGTATGTTCTCGATCTATGATCATAATGACTATAGCTATAATAAAGGGATATCAACGCAGAATGTTTTAGATGTTTTGAGTCATACCAATGAGATAGCTGTTCTCTGGAGAGACAATAACTCAAACAGCAAGGGTGTCGCACTCAGAGTACCTTTTGAGGATTATAGGATGCCTGAGAATAATCCAATTTGTGAAGGGAGCGAGTGTAGAGATGAGGGAATGCTGGCAGGACTGGATAGTTATATTGACCAGCACCCAAAGAAAGATATTTTGATCGTATTACACCAGATGGGTAATCACGGCCCGGCTTATTATAAACGCTATCCTAAACGTTTTGAGATGTATACACCTGTGTGTGAAACAAATCAGGTAGAACAATGTACACAAGAAGAGATCAACAATGCCTATGACAATGCACTTCTCTACACAGATTATTTTTTAAATGCAACCATTGAATTTCTTAAAAAGTATGACAAAACACATGCAACAGCAATGGTATACATGAGTGATCATGGTGAAAGTTTGGGTGAAAACGGTCTTTACCTGCATGGACTGCCTTATGTAATGGCACCAGAATCACAAACACATATCAGTGCGTTGATGTGGTTCAATACCTTCTTTAATGTGGAGAAGAAAATTCAAAAGTTCAAAAAAAGTAAGGATAAAGAGTATACACATGATAATCTCTTTCATACACTATTGGGACTTTTTAATGTGCAAACAAGTGTTTATCAACCATCAAAGGATATATTGTATATCCCCTAATGTAAAATCACTCCGAGAAACGGTTGATGAGGTCCTCTGTTTTTTCTGTACATGATTCCCATCTTAGCGGGATCATTTTGACTGTACTGTTTATTGACAAGTGAGCAATATCAGGACTAAGGAGTATCATCCCGTCAGCTTTTTGCATTGGTGATACCATCCCCGGTTTTTGATTGTGGATCGGTGTAAATGACTTTCCATCAAATGTACCCAGCAGTGCTGTAGTTTTTCCGCCTTTTAGTTTCAGTTCTTCTCCCATGATCGTCGTGACAGTTCCATGGCGTGCATCATTTCTTCCGCTCATTTTACGGATAATGGCTCTGATAAAAAGCTCGTAGTTTACCATAGAGGCAAGAGGATTACCCGGCAGGTTCACCACAACGGTTCTCCCTATGGTCCCAAATACAGTAGGACGTCCCGGTTTGATATCGACTTTTTCAAAATGTATCTGCATACCAAGATTGGTAAAAGCCTCTTTGGTAAAATCCTTATCGCCTACACTTACCCCACCACTCGTAATGATAATATCCGCATCAAGTACAGAAGCAACGGAATCTTGAAGTGCTTCAAGCGTATCAGCACTGGAACGGATAAATCGTACTTCACATCCCAGCTCTTTGCTTCTAGTGAGAAACATAGGAGAATTGGAGTTATAAAGCTGGTGATCTTCAATTTTTTCAAAATGAGGGCGGAGTTCATCCCCTGTTCCAAAGATGGCTATTTTGATCTTTCGGTTTACTGTGATATGAGTAACTCCCTGAGACGCAAGTGATGCTACAGTATAGGCATTGATCACTTCTCCTTGATGAAGATAGGTCGTATCCTTTGCTATATCTTCTCCTGCTAAACGAATGAAGTTACCCATTTTGATGTTACCTGGCAGTGTGACTTTGTCTTGTTCGATGGTCACATCTTCGATAGGTACGATCGCTTCACATCCTTTTGGGATGGGTGCTCCTGTCATGATTTTGATCGCATGGCCTATTTTGAGCTCTATAGAAGGATTGTCTCCTGCATAGATAACCTGGGTGCAAAGTACAGTAGAACCTGCATCTGATACTTTTACAGCATAGCCATCCATTGCCGAGTTATCAAATCTTGGGAGGTTGAAATTAGCAGTATAGGAGTCTTGTACCACACGGCCGACAGAGTATTCAATAGGGATGATCTCACCGTCTAATGGAGTAACTTTTTCATTGATGAGATCCAGTGCTTGAGGGATGGATACGAGCATAATAAACCTTCTTATATTAGTTATGGGGATTATAACAAATTAGAGTATAATTCCGATTATTATAGAAGGACATTTGATGATTGAAACGATTTTATTGACACATAGTATATTGATCTATATGTTTTTAGGATTTTTGGTTGGAGGACTTTTTATGCCGATGATGACTACCAAAAATCCGCAGGTACTTAAAAAAATCAGTATGATCTATACCTTTATCTTTCAAGCGATTATTACGATGATCGCCTTTGCGGGACTTGTGGCATTTGTCGTGGGAGAATATTCTATGAATATGGCTATTGTACTGATGATCGTGATCTGGGCAGTAATGATGTACATTGAGATACGTAAACATAAACTAGTGAAAGTCGCTAATCTGGGAAACCCTACAACGTATAAACTGATAAGAGGACTATTTATCAAGATTGGTTTTGTTCAGATTTTGCTGGTAGCTGTGATGGTTGTATTGATGGTGTTAAGGGTGAAGGGTGTTATATCTTTATAATACTTTAGCAGGACAGCCTTCCTTGATATTGGAAGGAGATGATCATCGATATATTTTTAAGGTACGTCGCCATAAGGTAGATGATATCCTTTATCTGCGTAACTTAGAAGACGGTTTGATCCACCGCTATTTGATCACACAGATGGATAAACGTAACGCTACACTCATTCTTCAAGAGAGTAAAATACTCGAAGTAAAAGCAAAGCATGATCTTCATATAGGATGGTGTATGATCGATCCTAAGAGTGTAGAGAAAGTACTCCCGTCACTCAATGAGATGGGGGTGGCAAAGATCACTTTTATCTATTGTGACCGTTCGCAAAAAAGTTTCAAACCTGATTTTAAACGTTGGGAAAAGATACTGCTGAACTCTTCCCAACAGTCAGGGCGAAGCGAGATGATGCAGTTTGATATTTCTGAGAATCTAAAAGCATTTATTGCTGAAAATCCTCAAAGTTATCTTTTGAACTTTTCAGAACATACTCTCTCATCCGGAATGACTATTGATACGATAGTGATCGGTTGCGAAGGTGGATTGACCGAGAAAGAAGTGGCACTTTTTGCACAGGAGAGAGTGGTAGGATTTGATACACCGCTGGTGCTTAAAAGTGAAAGTGCGGCATGTGCAGTAGCTTCAAAAATACTACTCTAAATTCTGCAAACACATTGAAATTATTTTAATGTATATACGTAACATCTGATAAAACTTATTCCGCCAATTGAAAACATGGAGTGTGATTTCACCTCACATTATGCAGTGACTACCTTGATGCAATCCTTGAAAAATACTTCATTAAGTGTTAGATGCATCTAACAGGCAAACCCTGTTTCTTACATTTTTTTTTTGATTTAAACTTGATATAATGCATCCCATAGAATTTTTGATCAGGAAAGAGCTTAGGCATTTTTTCATTTTGTTTTTAAAATAAGTAAAAACAAACAATCCTGAGTAGATATCCTCTCTAAAGTATCTGCTTAGCCTTACTCATAGTCTCAAGAAATGATCGAAAATACATTAATAGTGATAAAAGGAAAATTTTTGAACTTACAAAGTTTTTTATGGGAATATGGAGCAAAAGTCCCTGGATATGATATCAGGGTTATTAATGAAAGAGAAGCAAGAGCTGCAGCAGGAATACTTGGAATGCTGGGGATGATTGTCATCTTTGTCGGTATAGGATTTAACCACATTATAGTAGCAAGAGTCTATCTGGCATTTTTATTTATTGATTTTACGGCAAGAATTATAAGTCCGAACTATTCTCCCTCTTTGCTTTTGGGAAAATTTATTGTACAAAATCAAAAGCCTGAGTATGTAGGCGGATTACAAAAACGCTTTGCATGGACACTGGGCTGGCTTATCTCCATTCCTATGGTCTGGTGGTTTGTTATACACTGGGATATTACTTTTTACAAAGTTCTAATCTGTGTACTTTGTCTTGTACTTACATTTTTAGAAAGTGCTTTTTCCATATGTGTGGGCTGTATGATATACAAAGTTCTCACTAGAGTGGATCCGGTACATTGTCCGGGAGGTGCATGCGAAATACGTATCAAAGAGCCTATTCAAATGTTTAATCCGGTACAAAAAATGATTACTGCCTTAACTATGATCGGGCTTGTAGTAGGAACGTACTTCTTTATCGCGTATTCCGAGCCAAAAACATTCTTCGGAGAGTTCCTTCATGAAGCGGTGTTGACAAATGCACAACTTGAAAAACAGAAGGAAGAAGCGTACCAAAGAGAGATAGAAAATGAATTTGGAGATGATGACGAGTAGGTCTTGATACAGGTAAAACATGTATGGACGGGCAGAGTCCTGAGACAGATTGATATTTGGATAATCCATATCAATCTGTTTTATAATTTTTTAAAATTATTTAGATATAATTTCGCCCTAAAGTTGTCTCACCTCTTGAGTGTTGCAGCGACCCCTATCGGACTGAAGATAGCGGAAGAGCCATCGTGCTAGAACAGGTTAGTTGCCTGTCACATTTTAAAATTATTATTTAAAAGGTAACACAATGAGAAAAGATATTCACCCAGATTACAAAGCATGTGAAGTAACATGTGCATGTGGTAACAAATTTGAGATCAAATCAGATAAAGAAACAATGAGTATCGATATCTGTAATGAGTGTCACCCATTCTTCACAGGTTCTGAGAAGATCGTGGATGCTACAGGTAGAGTTGAGAAGTTTAAGAAGAAATTCAACCTTCAGTAAACCCTCTTCGGATTCCCCTATTTACGATGGGAATCCGAAATTCTGTTCATTTAACCTACCATGTTAACTTTCATACCAACCCCCATCGGAAACCCCCAAGACATTACCATTAGAGCTATGAAGCTTTTTGAAGAAGCTGAACTTTTTTTATGTGAAGATACCAGAGAAACTAAAAAACTTTTAAGACTTCTTGAAGAGCGTTTTGACATGGTTTATCCTGATGCAGATTTTGTCTCTTTTAATGAGCATAACGGCCACGAACGTCTCGAAGAGTACGGAAAAATACTGGAAAGTAAAAATGTAGTGTATGTCAGTGATGCAGGTATGCCTATCATCTCAGATCCGGGTCAGATACTTGTAGAGTATTGTCAAGAAAACGGTCTTAAGTATGATGTGCTTCCGGGTGCTAGCGCCGTGACTACGGCATATGCGGCATCAGGTTTTTCAGAAGGAAAGTTTCTTTTTTATGCTTTTTTACCACATAAAGGTAAAGAGCGGGCGATTGCATTGGCTGAAGCAATGAAAAATGGTTTTAATACTGTACTCTATGAGTCACCTCACAGGCTTGAAAAGCTTTTGGAGGAAGTGGTTGCAGCGGATGAAAACAGAGAGCTCTTTTTAGCCAAAGAACTCAGTAAAAAGTATCAACGTTACTATCGCGGCAGTGCAAAAGAGTTAAGCGAACAGTTAAAAAACGAGACAATACGGGGTGAGTGGGTCGTAGTAATCAGTGCAAAAAAATGTGTCGAAAAAAGTCTCTCTTTTTCTGAGGTTTTAGCACTGGATCTTCCCCCAAAGCCCAAGGCGAAATTACTCTCTATGTTAAGTGACAAGAGTGTAAAAGAATGGTATCAAGAACTGATAAACACTTAAACAGCAAAAAAAAGGTAAAATCACGCACATGATCATTTATGGAAAACAAGTCTGTTTTTATGCGCTGGAGCATAAAGAAGAAGAGATTCAAACTGTCTATATTGCTAAGAAAGGGATCCTTCCTCAGCCTTTGTTTCACAAGTATCACGATAAGATCAAGTTTTTAGAACCAAAGTGGGCGCAAGCGATGGCCAAAGGCGGCAATCACCAGGGAATTCTGGTGGAGATGACACCTTTTGAGCAAACAAGTTTTGCAAAGATCAAACAAAGTGATTTTATCGTGGTACTTGATGGGCTTACAGATGTTGGAAATATCGGTGCGATTGTAAGAAGTGCTTATGCCTTGGGAGTAGATGCGATTATTGCTTCAGGTGTCAACCAGCTTAACTTTGCAGCCATTGCACGAACGAGTGCAGGTGCATTGCTTGATATGCCTTTTATGATCAGTGACAATATTTTGGACAATATCAACGAGCTTAAGCAAGTGGGATACCGTTTCTACGGAGCATCGATGGATGGTGAGGCCGTACAGGGGTGTAGCTTTGCACCCAAGAGAGTTCTGGTAATGGGAAGTGAAGATAAAGGGCTTTCAAAAAAGGTTCTTTCAAAGATAGATACAACAGTATCTATCACGATGCAGCATGCTTTTGATTCACTGAATGTGAGTGCAGCAGCCGCTATATTAATACACAGGATGGTATATGCAGTTAAGTGACATTCTTGAAGAACATAGCCTCAAAAATATCAGTAAAAAAACGAATATCTCTGAAGATATGATCGAGTATCTTGTAGAGAGAAAGTTTGAAAAACTTGAAAGAGTAAAAGCTATAGGCTTCATCACTATCATTGAACGTGAGTACAAGGCAGATCTAGATGCATTGAGAAGTGAAGCACAGGCCTACTACGCTGAGCATGATAATAGCGATCGCGGTATCATTGTGACAGGGAACTTGCTTGGAGAAAAAAGAGGAAAGTCAAAGTGGCTGTTCTTTATTGTGTTGATATTATTGGCATATGCATCCTGGTATTTTGTCACACAGTATGATAAATCACATTTGAATACACTTCAACTGTTCAAAGAAGAGACTGAAGAACAAACAAGCGGAATGGAGAATACTTCCGACAATGATTTAGATATTATTCACACGATTAAACAAAAGTGGAACGATATTGTCAGCAATGCCCAAAAAGAAGCTACAGTGACAGATACAGAGATTAAGATCGAACAGCAGGAAGTTTCAGAAGCTGCAGTAGAGGTGATCGAGCCGGTTGAAGTTGAAGAAGCAAAACCGGAAGAGACAAATGTGGCCCGGGTTGCTGAAGAGGAACAGGGTTTAGGGATAGAGACGAAATAATTTTTCTAACAAAAGTAAAGTATAAAGAAAATATTAAATATTAGAGAGTAGAAATGTTTGACGAAATTCAATTTGAAAAGATAAATCAACTGCCAAAGTATGTCTTTGCAGCGATCGATGAGCTTAAAGCGCAAGCAAAAGAAGAAGGTAGAGATGTTGTAGATTTTTCTATGGGGAACCCTGATCAGGATACCCCGCCGCAGATCGTAGAGTCTTTGATAGAACATGTACGTACAGCAGGAACACATGGATATAGTGCAGGAAGCGGAAAAGGTCTTTTGGCACTAAGAGAAGCGATCTGTAACTGGTATAAAAGAAAATATGATGTTGACCTTGACCCGGAACGTGAAGCAGTAGCGACAATGGGTAGTAAAGACGGGTTTTTCCATATGGTTCAGGCAGTGACAAATCCTGGAGATATCGCTTTAGTACCTGATCCTACTTACCCGATCCATGCTTATGCATTCAGTATCAACGGTGCGAAACCTATCGGTATTAAAATACCTTTCAATGAAGAGAACTATGAAGTAGACGAGGCTAAATATCTTGAATTGATCGAATCAACAATCGATCTTCAACACGCACCGGTAAAGTATGTACTTGTGAATTTCCCGCACAACCCTAGTACAGCTACAGTGACGCTTGATTTTTATGAGAAATTAGTGGCTCTTGCTAAGAAGAAGCGTTTTTATGTAATTTCTGATATTGCGTATGCTGATATCGCATTTGACGGTTATAAATCACCGTCTATCCTTCAGGTAGAGGGAGCAAAAGATGTTGCAGTAGAAGCTTATACTCTTTCAAAATCATATAATATGGCTGGATGGAGAGTTGGTTTCCTTGTTGGTAACAAAAGCTTGGTAGGAGCACTTCAGAAGCTAAAAAGCTGGATTGATTACGGTATGTTTACACCGGTACAATTGGCTGCAGCTGATACACTGAACAAATACTATGCAATCGCTGATGAAGAGACGGCACCACGTTATCAAAGAAGAAGAGACTACCTGGTCAAAGCGTTCAATGAAGCAGGATGGAATATCGGTACGCCAAATGCAAGTATGTTCATCTGGGCACGTATTCCTGATCAATGTATGCATATGGGTTCACTCAAGTTCTCAGAAGAGCTTATCAAAAAAGCAGATATGGCAGTGAGCCCTGGTATCGCATTCGGTGATGATTCACATGTGCGTATTGCACTGATCGCTGATGAAGATCGTATCCAGCAAGCTGCAGATAAGTTGAAAGTATTTTTAGAGGAAATGAAGTAATATGGTTAAAATCGGGATTCTCGGAGTAGGGACAGTCGGTCAAAGCGTTGCAAATATCTTGGAGTCAAATGCTGACATCCTTGAAGCTAGAGCAGGCAAAAAGATCGTAGCAAAGTCTGGTGTAGTTAAGAACCTCTCTAAAAAAAGAGATGTCAACATCACCCTCTCTGACAATCCACTCGATGTAATTGACGATCCTGAGATCGATATCGTTGTAGAGCTTATGGGTGGTATAGAAGAACCCTATGAACTGGTCAAAAGAGCACTCAAAAACGGTAAGGCGGTAGTGACTGCTAATAAAGCATTGCTTGCGTATCATAGATATGAACTTCAAGAACTTGCCGGTGATCTCCCACTAATGTATGAAGCAAGTACAGCCGGTGGTATCCCTATCATTGGTGCATTGCGTAACGGGCTTGCAGCCAATCATATCGAATCAATCCAGGGGATCATGAACGGTACATGTAACTATATGCTTACCAAAATGATCAAAGAGGGTGCCAAGTATGATGAGATCCTCAAAGAAGCTCAAGAGCTTGGATATGCTGAAGCGGACCCGACTTTTGATGTAGGCGGATTCGATGCCGCACATAAACTACTTATACTCTCTTCTATCGCCTATGGTATCGATGCGAAACCTGAAGATATCGTGATAGAGGGTATCGAGAATATTACTCAAACTGATGTTGAATTTGCCAAAGAGTTCGGTTATGAGATCAAACTTTTGGGAATTGCCAAAAGAGCAGATAACGGCGTTGAACTACGTGTACATGCTACGATGATCCCTCAAGAATCTATGATCGCTAAAGTAGACGGGGTAATGAATGCCGTGACTGTAGTGGGAGACAGAGTAGGGGAGACGATGTTCTATGGTCCGGGTGCAGGTGGTGATGCAACGGCTTCAGCAGTGATTGCGGATATCGTTGATATCGTACGTGGAAACCAAGGACCGATGCTTGGATATAAAAAAGGTCTTGAGTCCGGTTTGAAACTGTTGCCAAAAGAAGAGATACGGTCGCACTACTATCTTCGTATGAGCGTGGATGATAAAAAAGGAGTCCTTGCTGAAGTGACACAGCTTCTAAGCAACCTTGATATCTCTATAGAGGCAATGATGCAAAATCCTGACAGTGATCATGATGCATGTGTGGAATTACTTTTTATCACACATGAGTGCCAAGAGAAGATGATACAAGAAGCGATCATAGCGCTTGAAAAACTTGATGTAATTCATGGAAAAGTTGCGATGATAAGGATAGAACAGTAATGGCAAAAGATCACTATTTTGATATCAGCGCGAAGCTGGATATGATGGAAATGAAGAATGCTGTCGTGATGGCAGAAAAAGAGGTAGCGACGCGTTTTGACTTCAAAGGGGTCAAAGCAGAGATCGATCTTAACGAAAAAGCAAAGACTTTATCACTTAGCTCTTCTTCAGATAGTAAGATCGATGCACTCAAAGATATCCTTATCTCAAAGTTGATCAAAAGAGATATCGCAGGTAAGTCTCTTGAAGAGGTAAAGACGGAAGGGATCAGCGGAGGCAATACCAAGGTGATCTACCGTATCGTTGATACGATCGATAAAGATGAAGCCAAAAAGATCGTCAAAGCGATCAAAGACAGCAAACTTAAAGTGACGCCTTCTATTCAGGGTGATGAAGTACGTGTCAGTGGTAAAAAGATCGATGATCTTCAAGCGGTCATGAAGGTAGTCAGAGAGCTTGATCTCAAAGCACCGCTTACTTTCGGAAATTTCAAATAACCCTTTCTTCTCATTCCCGACTTGCGCCCCAAGGGCATCGGGAATCTAATCTTTTAACTATTTAGATTTGTTCTTCTGTCACGTAGTATTGGGTGAGCAGTGATGAAAGCGTGCATATTTTGCGAAGCAAACACGCTGTCGTCACGTCCGCTCACTTGCGAAGTGACGCTTTTTTGCCTACTTTTTACTAAAAAAAATAGAGAAAGAATGAATAACCTTGATTAAATGTTCATTTTCTTTTTTTGTTGCATCGACAAAAAAAGAGAAACGAACCAAAAGAAAAAAAAGTGTAAACGGCTAACGCTATTAAAATATGTCATGAGATTTTTTTCTTTTTTTATATAAGATATTTCCGAAAATAACACCCAATAAAACTAAAGTAGCTGAACCATATAGTGCCATTACATAAGGTTTGCCTTGTTCTTTAATAATTGCCGATCCGATATCTGGCTCTATTAGTGTGTCATAGGCAAAGTAAAAAAATATAGCTGTTAACGGTATTGCAAGAATGTTAATCCATTTTGTCCACCGTAATAAGATTACTAATACTATGCCTACAATCGTACCAGATAACCATAAACCTTCTTGACTTGGTATTTTATCTGATACTTCGGCATAAGTATTGCATGAAATAATTAGAAGTGTAAGTATAAATTTTTTCATTTTTCCCCTCTTTATATATCTGCTAAATTATAGTTATGATAGAACTAGAAGTCAAGAATAATAAAGTATAGTAAGAAATATAATAATTTGTAAGGTGTTAGGAGAAAGTAAGAGTAGAAAAAATTTCTACTCTTTGCATGGCAAATCAGTAAACCGATTAACTACAGTGTCCGCCACCGCAGCATCCGCCACCGTGTGAGTGAGTTTGTGGTTTCATTTCTACCATGATCTTGAAGTTGTCACCGTCTTCTACTGCTGTAAATAGATGTTTTTGACAGAACTTTTGGTTCATGTGATTCTCCATAAGTTTTGCCTGCATTAAGGCATCATCTCTTGACTCAAAACTTTTGTTGTTTTCAAATGCACTTCTTTGGAAACATCCGCATTCTTTTTCTACGTTAATAGTAAACATTTTTTATCCTTTTGATATAATATTTTTCTTGAACGTAGCTTACGATACTTTACCTTAAGTATAAATAAGATAAAAATAGTCCTATATTAAAAAGTGTAAGAAGGTAGCCCTATGACTAAAAAATTTGACGGTGAAAAGCAGGACATAGAGAGCGTATGTACCTATTGTGGTGTTGGATGTGACATCACAGCACAGGTAGAGAACAACAAGATCGTGAAGATCTATGCACAAAAAGACGGTGTGGTTTCACAAGGAAAGCTTTGTATCAAAGGAAAGTACGGGTATGACTTTGTCGATTCAAAAAATCGTATCAGAGAGCCTCGTATCAAGAAGAGCTTTTTGGAAAAAAACCCGACATTGGCTCAGAAGTATGCAGGCAAACTCAGCGAATTCAGTGCAGAGTATATGACCTGTGATGTGGATACGGCTACCAGTATCGCAGCAGAAAAACTTCAGGAGGTCAAAGAGACATTCGGTGGAGACAGTTTCTGTGCGATCGGTGGTGCAAGAACCTCGTGTGAATCCGCTTACAGTTTCCAGAAGTTCTGCCGTGAGACGATGGAGTCTCCGCACGTAGACAATTGTGCAAGAGTCTGTCACTCACCATCACTCAAAGGGATGAGAACAACGATCGGTGAGGGGGCTGCAACAAACCCGTATAATGATATCTATGAAACAGAATTCATGGTAGTGATCGGTTCCAATACCATGGAAGCACACCCTATCATTGCAAATCGTATCATCGATATGGCAAGAACCCATAACAATCTTGCCGTCATTGATGTACGTGAGACCAAACTGGCAAAACTTGCGAAACACAACTGTATCATCCCTTATGAAACGAACCTGTTGGTACTCAATATGATGGCGCATGTGATCATCAATGAAGAGCTTTATGATGAAAGTTTTATCGCTAACCGTACCAAAGGTTTTGATGAGTTCAAAGAAAAGATACTGAACGATCCGTATGCCAATCCAAAATTCATGGAAAAGATCGAAGGGTATGAGTATCTGGCAAAGATGATCCCGAATATTGCCAGAGAGTATGCGGTCAAGAAGTCAATGATCTTCTGGGGCCTTGGTATCACTGAGCATCTGGATGGATCGTATGCGGTCATGGCAATCACACACCTGGCATTGATGACCGGCAATGTCGGAAAGACAGGTGCAGGGCTTATGCCGCTTCGTGGACAGAACAACGTCCAGGGTGCATGTGATATGGGATGTCTGCCTTACTTTGCACCAGATTATCAGCAGCCAAAAGTAGAGGGTCTTATGACACCGCAACTTGTTGATGCGATGCTGGATGGGAAGATCAAAGCGCTGCTGAATATGGGTGAGGATATCACACATATCCATCCAAATCTCAACAAGATAGACAAAGCGATCGAACAGCTTGAGTTCTTGATGGTACAAGAGCTCTTTATGACAGATATCGCGCAGCGTGCAGATATCGTGATCGGTGTAAGAAGTGCGTATGAGAAGACCGGTGTCTATGTCAATGCGATGAGAAGACTGCATCTTTCACAGCCATTAGTGAAGTCTGATCTTCCTGATGACTGGGAAGTACTGACGGAGATGGCGAAAAAGCTTGGAGACGGTGAGAACTTTGACTTTAAAACCAGTGAAGATGTCTGGAATGAGGTTAGAAAAGTGGCACCAAGACGTTTCTCAGGAGCGGACTACTATAGATTGGAGCGTCACAGAAAACGCGGTATGCAATGGCCGATCTATCATGAAGATACACCGGTACTTCACCTTCTTGACTTCCGTACCGAGGATGGACTTGGAAAGTATGTCTATAAGCAGTATCAGCTTCGAGGAATGGTTCAATCCATTTTGGAGAAAACTTTCTTTGATGACTCATTGAACGGTTTCTACCTGACTACCGGACGTACTTTGGCACACTATAACAATGCTGCACAGACTAAGCAGACCGAGAGTCTCTATAGCAAACATAGTGAAGATGTGGTTCTGGCTTCTGTAGAAGATGAAGGAAAGTTTGGTGATAAGATTATCCTTAAAAGTGAGTATGGTGAGAGTGAAGCACTTACAGTCAAATATACGGACAAAGTGAAGCCAAAAACACTCTTTTGTACCTTCCACCATGCTAAAAGCCGTATCAATGCCGTGTTTGGAGATGAGTCAGATGAGTTGATCCTTACTGCTCGTTTCAAGTCGGTAAAAGTGGATATCCTTCCTGTGGGTGATGAGATCGCCTGCGGGTAATCGGATAGAGATGGATACACAGCCTTGAAGCTTTAAGCTTCGGGTTAATGTCGGTAATCGACTGACTTCTCTGTTACGGTTAAGTGACAGATATTTGGCTATACTGCGCCAAGAAAATCCAATTCAAAGAATATTTATGAACCTTTTGTCAAAGACCGCCCCGGTGGAAACCTCGATCGAAAAAATGAAAGCTGCCCTCAAAGATGCAGGAAGCGAACCTTGTTTTTCTCAGGAAAAAAACCCGCTTAAACACTGTTTCTCTGTTAACCTTGCTTCTGTTGAGGCACCGCGGCATATTTATTCCAACGGGAAAGGGATCAATTCGCTGGCATCGATGGCAAGTGCCCTTGGCGAGTATATCGAACGGCTGCAGACCAATACTTTTTTTAACGACTTTTATCTTCCGGAGCGCAAAATCTATCCGGATGAAGTTGCTTTTGAATTTGGCGGAAAGTATCTTAATGATTCGTTGCATAAATTCTATGATCCTGACGGTGAAGTATGTATGGAAGACCTGCTAGACTTTAACAGTGACCATGATTCAAAGATTGTCGCTTTACCTTTTATACAGCCCTCTACCAATGAAAAAGTCTATTTCCCACTTAATATCCTGAACAATCTTTATGTCAGCAACGGTCTTGCAACAGGTAATACACCACAGGAAGCTCAGGTACAGGCACTCAGTGAAATATTTGAACGTCATGCAAAGCTGGAGATCATTAAAAACGGTTACGCACTTCCCTCTTTCCCGGATGATGTATTAGCTTCTTTTGAAAGGGTGTATGGCGATGTGATAAAGCTTCGAGAACTTGGTTATAGAGTTGAAGTACTCGATGCATCACTGGGAGGAGAGTTCCCTGTGACAGCTATTTCGTTGATCAATCCAAAAAATGCTTCGTTGTTCGTATCCTTTGGTGCGCATCCGATACTTGAGGTCTCTCTTGAAAGAACGATGACAGAACTGATGCAGGGGCGTGGATTGGATGATCTTGATGCCTTTGAAAAACCGACTTTTGATATGAGCCTTGTATCGAGCAGTTTTAATCTTGAGTCGCACTACATCGATTCGACCGGGAAGCTTGGATTTGGTTTTTTAAGTACGGATAAAAGTTTTGATTATGCACCATGGGTTTACCAGGGAGAAGGAACGGAAGATGAACTTCGTTATCTGAAAGGTCTTTTGGATACATTAGGCAAGGAGATGTATCTAAGAGAGTATGATTATCTTGGATTTTATTCCTGTCAGGTAATTGTCCCGGGCTTTTCCGAGGTCTACCCTGTTGAAGACCTTGTTTACAATAATAAAAATACAGGAAAACAGATCAGAGACATGATACTTCATTTTGATCAGTACGATCCCGAAGATATCCTTGATGCTGTTGAACCCCTGGATGATTCGATCAATGTAGAAGCCTATATCGGAGTGATCTTCGAACACAGTTTCACGATGGCTGATCTCAAGGCACAGCTTTATCTTTTGGTAGATGAGAGAGAAAATGCACTGATGCTTTTGGAAATGGGTTCTCATCCTGTCGGTCGCATCGTTGCAGAGTTGATCAGGATGGAAGAAGCACAGTTGCCGTTTGAAGCTTACGAAGAGGCATTCAATATGCTTTATCTGCCTGAAGATGTACAAAAAGCACGGCGTGTTCTGGCACTGGAAGAATTGATGATCGATACGACTCTGCATGTAGATTATCTGCGTATGCTTGAATTATACGACAGGCTCACGGAAAAGAAATCCAAGATTTTAGGATAGAAGATGTCAAAATGACATTTTTTGTTTTTCCTGTAGCTTGTTATGACATAATAGTGTATCTCAAGTGCAAGGATGTAGAGAATGCAGGAAATGAGCAGAAAGATCGGGGATAAAAGTGCAGAGTTGGCTACCGGATTTCTGGAAAGAAACGGGTTTGTGATCGTAGAGCGAAACTACTATGCGAGCAAGCTTGGAGAGATCGATATCATAGCTACGAAAGAAAGTGTTCTCCATTTCATCGAGGTCAAAAGCAGTTATGGTGATTTTGACCCTGTTGATAATATTACTCCATCCAAACTCAAAAAAGTGATCAACTCCGCATACTATTATCTTAAAACCAAAGGGTTGGCATCAACTTTTTGTATCGATGCCCTTTTGATACGTAAGGATGAAGTAGAGCTGATAGAGAATATAACGCTATAAAATTCTGCTATAATTTTTATAAATTTATGTACAACTGGTTGTACGAGCCGTCTGCTCAGGACAGTTGTGTACACAGGGGCTTTGCTTCTGTACAAATCAGTATAAAAAGGCAATCGATGAAACTAACTGAAGCGCAACTTGCACAGTTTCAAAATGACGGTTTTATCATTTTAAGAGATTTTGCCGACCCGGCACAGTGTGAAGCGATCCTGGATGTAGCCAAAGCACACCTCAAACACCGTATCGAGCCGATCGAAACAGAGACAGGGTATGATATAAAGAGCAAAGAGTATCGTACCGATGTAGCAGACTATACCAGTTTGCCGACAGAACAAGAAAAAACCGTTCGAAGACTTAGACAGGTCTATAGCAGAGATATACTTTTTAAAAAATGGATGGAGAACGAGAAGATTCGCCCTATCTTAGAGCAGATACTGGATGACCAGGTGGTGATCACTACTGCACATCATAACTCCATCATGACAAAAATGCCGCATCGCAGTACACAAACCAGATGGCATCAGGACAGACGCTATTGGCGTTACAGTGATAATAATCTTGTTAGTATCTGGTTAGCATTGGATAGTGAGTATAATGACAATGGAGTACTAGAGTTTATCCCCGGTTCACATCGTATGAAATTTGAAGCAGACCAGTTTGATGAAAAAGAATACTTTAGAGAAGATTGTGAGAAGAATATCCCTTTAATAGAAACGAAAGTTTCTACGACACTCAAAAGGGGTGATGTGATTATCTTTCATTCACTCTTACTTCACCGTGCCAACAAAAATGAAACAGATACACCTAAAATAGCTTTTGTTTATACGGTAAAAGGGGCAAAGACCAAGGCGTTAGAAGGTTCACGTTCGGCAGAATTTTCTGAAATTCCTTTGCCGTTTATCTAAGCATAAGTTAAATAGGAGTAGAATACTCTTATTTACAGAGATAAATAAATAAAAAACTAAATATAATGAAGAATATAAGCCGTGCATATTGATAATTCAATTAATTAGGTTATAATAACTTCATTAAATTTCAAAAAAGGAATGAACATGGGTAAATATGTAGAATTGACATCTGAAAACTTTGATGCGACAGTAGCTGAAGGTGTAACAATGGTAGACTTCTGGGCTCCATGGTGTGGACCTTGTAGAATGATCGCTCCTGTTATTGAAGAACTTGCTGAAGATTTTGAGGGTAAAGCAACTATCGCGAAAGTAAATACTGATGAAGAGCAAGAACTTGCTGTAAAATATGGAATCAGATCAATTCCTGCTATCCTTTTCTTCAAAAACGGTGAAGTGGTAGATCAAATGGTTGGTGCTGCAAGCAAAGATGCATTTGCTGAAAAAATCAACGCACAACTATAATTTATAGTCATATCCTGAGTCTGCATCAAAGCAGACTCTCTTATTAAACCTTATCTATACAACATTTAGATAAAATCTCCTAAAATTTTTAACCAAGTATTTTCACAGTATAATAGATGTCATTGGCTAATATATTTGTTTAAACATTTTACTTTTTTGAAGGAATTGTGGATGCTAGATTGTGCGATCATCGGTGGTGGACCTGCAGGACTTACTGCCGGGCTTTATGCTACACGCGGTGGATTGAAAAATGTAGTACTCTTTGAATCCGGTATGCCCGGTGGGCAGATCACTCAGAGTTCAGAGATTGAAAACTATCCGGGTTTTTTTGAACATACAAAGACAGGTATGGATTTTATGGATACCTGGCAAGAACAGTGTTTTCACTTCGGGTTGAAACATGAGATGAAACGTGTAGAGCGCGTGGCCAAAACAGGAAAACACTTTACGGTCACACTGGAGAACGGTGAAAAGATAGAGGCGATGGCAGTCATCGTCTGTACGGGTTCAACACCTAAAAGAGCAGGCTTCAAGGGTGAAGATGAGTATTTTGGACGCGGTGTAAGTACCTGTGCAACCTGCGACGGGTTTTTTTACAAAAATAAGCCTGTTACCGTACTAGGCGGGGGTGATACGGCACTTGAAGAAGCATTTTATCTCTCTAACATCTGTTCGGATGTGTATGTCGTGCACAGAAGAGATACATTTAGAGCAGCCCCCTCAACAGTGGATAGAGTCAAGAGAAAAGAAAATATTCATCTCATTACAGATACAGTGATTGAAGAAGTACTTGGCGATGCAATGGGTGTAAGCGGAGTGAAACTCAAAGATAAAGAGGGTAAGATTACACAACTTGATACACCGGGTCTTTTTGTCTTTGTCGGGCACAACGTCAACAATAGTGTACTCAAAGACGAGAACGGTACATTTATCTGTGAAATGAATGAATGGGGGCAAGTAGTCGTGGATCTTAGTATGAGAACTTCGGTTGAAGGGCTGTTTGCTGCAGGTGATATGCGTATCGAAGCACCCAAACAAGTTGTTATTGCAGCAGGTGATGGAGCAACTGCTGCACTTCAAGTAATTTCATATATTCAAGAACAAGCATAAGGAATAGTATAGATGGCAAAAGTAGGAATCGTAGGCAGTACGGGTAGAGTAGGAAACTTATTGATCAATGCACTGGTAGAGGACACAGAGCTTCCACTGGGAGCCGTACATGTATGTGGTGAACTCAAAAGAGAGCTTCCAAGCGGTGTATTGGTAACAAACAGTATGCAAACACTGCTTGAAAACTGTGATGTGGTTATTGACTTCTCTGCACCTGAGGCGACACAGGAGCTGTGTGAAGAAGCACTAAAAAATCCTACTCCACTGGTGATTGCAACGACGGGATTTACAGAACATCAGCAAAATCTGATGCTTGAAGCATCTAAAGAGATGCCGGTACTGTATGCATCAAATATGTCAGCAGGTATCGCATTACTTAAACAGCTGGTAGAGCAGGTATCAAGAACGTTGAAGGATTTTGATATCGAGATCGTCGAACAGCACCACAGGCACAAAGTGGATTCACCATCTGGTACTGCCCTTACACTTGGAGAATTTGCTGCGAAAGGCAGAGGACTTGAGTTAAGTGATGTACGTGTGAGTGGACGTGACGGACAGATCGGTGCCAGAAGCAAAGACGAGATTGCAGTCATGGCATTGCGTGGCGGGGATATAGTAGGACGTCATACGGTAGGATTTTACAATGATGGTGAGTTCTTGGAGCTCAACCATACAGCAACAAGTCGTGAGACATTCTCAAAAGGTGCGATCAGAGCAGCAAAATGGCTGATCGCTCAAGAAAAACCGGGTCTTTACTCGATTAATGATTGTTTAGGAATATAATATGTGTGCAATTGTCGGTGTTTATGGTTCAAAAAATGCTTCTAAGGTAGCTTACTACTCACTTTTTGCGATGCAGCATCGTGGGCAGGAATCTACAGGGATTTCTTCAGCTGATGATGAGAAAATCCATCTTATTAAAGCACGAGGTTTGGTAACTGAGGTATTTGATGATGATGCATTTAAGGTACTTACCGGTAGCTGTGCGATCGGTCACAACAGATACTCTACGGCAGGAGATGATTCTGTTCTCGATGCACAGCCTGTATTTGCACGTTACAAACTCGGAGAGATCTCTGTTGCGCATAACGGTAACCTTGTCAACAAATATGAGGTACGTAACGAGCTGATCGATAAAGGTGCGATCTTTCAGACAGGTATGGATACTGAGAATATCGTACATCTTATCGCAAAAAGTCAAAAAGACTCATTGATAGACCGTATTAAAGACATGATCACTAAGATTGAGGGAGCATACTGCCTTGCGATCCAGAGCCGTACCAAAATGTTCGTCATCCGTGACCGTTTCGGTATCCGTCCATTGAGCCTGGGAAGACTTGCTGATGGCGGATGGATCGTAGCATCTGAAACGTGTGCTTTTGATCTGGTAGGTGCAGAGTTTATCCGTGATGTTGAACCGGGTGAAATGCTGGTATTTGAAGAGGGTCAAGAGCCGCAGTCTGAAAAACTTTTTGAAGCAGATTATCATCCGTGTGCATTTGAGTATATCTATTTTGCAAGACCTGACTCGATCATTGATGGAAAGAACGTATATCAAAAACGTCTTGAGATGGGAAGAAGACTTGCTCAAGAGTCACCGGCAGAGGTAGACTTGGTATTGCCTGTACCGGATAGTGGTGTTGCAGCGGCAAGAGGATATGCAGAAGGGCTTGGCGTACCGTTTGAAATGGGAATCGTACGTAACCACTATGTAGGGCGCACTTTCATTGAACCGACTCAGGAGATCAGAGACCTCAAGGTAAAACTGAAACTCTCACCTGTCAAACATTTGATCGAAGGTAAACGTATAGCGATCATCGATGATTCACTCGTGCGTGGTACGACTTCGAAGCAGATCGTGAAAATGCTGATTGAAGCAGGAGCGAAAGAGGTTCATATGCGTATTGCTGCACCGGAGATCAAGTATCCGTGTAGATATGGTATCGATACTCCAACACAGGCCGAGCTGATCTCAGCAAGTCACTCGGTAGAGGAGATTGCCAAGAAGATCGGTGCAACGTCACTTGGTTTCTTATCTATTGAAGGACTTAAAGAGTCATTGGGCACTGATAGAAACTATTCATTGGTAAGTTTTGATGGAGAATATTTTGCGGGTGGTAATGCAGACAGCCCTGGATGTTGTAGCTCAGAATCGTAATTCCAAAACGAGGGAGTTTGATCTTTCAAACTCCTGCTATTTTTTTCTATTTTCTTTTTCTTCTATTCCACTCATTCCAAACCGTCTTGCAAGTTCTTGTTTCACACGGTCCGGAGAGATCTCTCTGTAACCTAGTCCGACTAATGTATGATAAAGAAGATCTGCACTCTCATAGATCACCTGTTCATCACTCTCTTCATTGATGGCAACACATACTTCATTTGCTTCTTCACGTATTTTGCTAAGCATAAGTTCTTTATCATTTAGCAGTTTTTTAGTCCATGATTTTTGGCTGTCATCTGCATTTTTACGTTCAAGGATCGTATGGTAGAGAGTATCGACTACGCCATAGATCGCATCGGTGTTTACTTCCTTTTCCAGTATGATCTTCTCTTGTACTGCTGAGGTGAAGAAACAGCTTTTGCGTCCGGTATGGCAGGCTACACCATTTTGCTTGATCTTTAGAATGATGGTATCTGCATCACAGTCGATCAAGATATCTTTGATCTCCTGTGTATGGTTGGAGCTTTCACCTTTTTTCCAGATACGCTGTTTGCTTCTACTGAAATAGTGTGCAAACCCTGTCTCTAGAGTCAGATTATATGCCTCTTCATTCATATAAGCAAGCATTAGAACTTCGTTGGTCTCTGCATCTTGGGCGATAACAGGGATAAGAGGATTTTTTTGCCAGTCAAGCTGCATGATAGGTCTCCATAGCATTTATAATGATGACATTATAGCTATTTGGTTTTAAACTGCAAGATAGGTATAGAGACAAGAGAATAATTTAAGAAATCTTTTAGAGTAAAAAGTCGATTTATGGACTATAATGCTACGCTTTATAGCTATCTTACTTTTTGAGCTTTAAATGATACAAATCAGTAATCATGTCTATTGTGATAAACGATTGGAACAATTGGAAATCACCAATAGATTGCTTCCTAATCCTTATAGAGAAACCCCCTATTTGATTATCAAAAATTTTTTTACTCCCGAGCTTTGTAAGCACCTTGCTTCTTTAGTAAAAAAAGATGAAGATGCTCAAGCAGCCAAAGTGAAACAAGAATCCATCAGTGGGATCATCGAGGCTGATATTGTCACGAAGTACCGCAAGACCAATATCTATACACTGGATGACTTTTATAGTGAGTATTATGAAAAACAGTTTTTGAAGTATAAGCCAGTCATTGAAGAATATTTTGGTGCAGTGATGACGCTCTCTACCGATATTCAAGTACTTGAGTATAAAGAAGGCTACTTTTATGTCAAGCATGCCGATGACTCAAGTGAACTGGTAGATGAAGATGGGCAGACAGTTGCATTTAAATGTGTGGCACCTGAACGCAAACTGACGACGGTGCTTTTTGCAACCAGTCATATCTGTAATAGTGATGACGACAATGATGGTTTCAGTGGTGGAGAACTGCTTTTTAACTACTTCTATGATAAAGAAGGAAATCCAGTCAAGATCAAACCGCAAGCCGGAGATATGGTAGTGTTCCCTAGTAATCCCTATTTTTCACATGAAGTTCTACCGGTACAAAAGGGATACCGTTTGACACTGGTTCAGTGGCATGATGCAATATGGTAAGTAGAAAAGGTAACTTTTAGTAGTTTAAACTAAATGTGATTATGTCATAATTAGTCCATACGTTCTTAAAAGGGGATGGACTTGATATTACGTTTGTTGATGATATTACCGCTGTTATTGTTTTTATCTGCCTGTTCTGTCAAATCACGTACTTTTAGTGCACCAAACAAGGAACACTATCTCAATGCCAGCGTCATAGGATATCAAAATATCCGTAACTGGGGAGATAGAACATCTGATGATATTTATCATAATGCTAAATCTTTACGGTCAAATAATTCGCTAAATAAGCGTGTTGATATATTGGCACTTTCAAGCGGAGGAGAAGACGGTGCTTATGGTGCAGGATTTCTAGAAGGGTGGAGTAAGCGTGGAGATCGTCCCGAGTTTTTCATGGTCACAGGTGTTTCAACAGGTGCATTGATCGCTCCGTTTGCTTTTTTGGGATCAAAGTATGATTATGTGCTTAAAGACCTTTTTACCCAAACTTCAAAAGAGAATATCGTTACCGCAACCCCATTAAGTGCACTTTTCGGTGGGTCTTCGATAGGTGATAATACACCGCTTAGAAGAAGGCTTGAAAAGGTAGTGACCAATGACTTGATAGCAGAAATTGCAAGAGAAGGGAAAAGGGGTCGCATACTTCAACTTGGAACAACCAATCTGGATGCACAGCGCCCCGTAGTTTGGAATATTACCAATATCGCACGAAGCGGTCGGCCTGATGCCCGTAAGCTGATCCTTGATATCATGCTCGCCTCTTCTTCTATCCCCGGTACATTTCCGCCTGTACTGATTGATGTAACGATTGATGGGAAAAGATATCAGGAGGTTCATGTCGACGGTGCAGTCACAAGACAGATCTTTGTGTATCCTCATGATATGAATATCCCCAAACTTGAAAAGAAATTGGGTGTACATCCTGAAAAGAAATTTTGGTTGATACGTAATACGAAGATCGATCCTGAATACTCTCCGGTTTCTCTTAATATCAGCGATATCGGTGATCGTTCCATAAGCACACTTATAAAATATCAGGGAGTTTGTAATCTATATAATATCATCTCACTTGCAAAGAGAGACGGTTTTGATGTCCATATTACGAATATACCTCCTAGTTTTAATATGCCTTCAAAAGATACATTTGATCGTGAGTATATGAGAGCACTCTATAAAGTAGGTTATGAAAGAGGGCGTTTGGGTCAAGCTTGGCATAATTCACTGAAATAATTATTGTAATTAACTATGAATTGAGAAGAAGTAAAAAGTGAAAAAATACCCGGCAGATCACCGGGTAAGAGAAAGGACTATTGTCCGACTACTGTCGGTTCCTTTTTGCTTTTGGCATCTACCCAGATATTTGGAACTGCACCACCAGGGGTGAGGAATATCTGAGCATCTTTATTGACTTGTAGTGCTTTATTGAACTCAGCTTGTGTTTTGATCTGTTCAAGCTGGATAAGCTGTTGTGTCAAGGAATCAGAGATTAGCTTGTTTGCTTTTGACTGCTCTTCAGCCTCGATACGGATCTTATCAGCCTGTCCTTGTGCTTCGATACGGTTTCTCTCCGCCTCACCTCTTGCGATCTCAGCTTTACGCTGTGCTTCCTGCTTTGCTTTTTCTTTTTGCTGTTCAGCGATCGTTACGTCCTGTTTGGCAATCTGAACACGTTCTATCTGGTCTTTGATCTTTGTAGGAAGGTCAATGTTTCTTAGTTCAACAGAAGAGAGAAGGACCGGTTCTCCTTCAAGTGCAGAGATTCTTTCGGTTACTTTGGTCTGGATTGCTGAAGCAATCTGGTTTCTCATCTCAGGAAGTTGTTCCGCAGTATATTGACCGATGACATCACGTACCACTTCACGTACTTTAGAGTTGATGATTTTCTCTTCCCAGCTTGCACCCCATGTCTCGATAGTTTTAGGTGCAGTTGACGCTTTAAGCGAATAAAGAACTGCCAAGTCAATGTTAACAGTCAATCCACGCTTATCAAGTACCTGAATCGCAGGATTTCTTTTTAGTCCACCTTCAAAACTCTCACTAGAGAGACCACGCGTATAGTCATCACCTACTGCTGAAGTTTTGGAGTTCGAGTAAGTGATCAATCTTACACGTGTGTTGACAGGAATGATCTTTTGGAAAACCGGGATATAGAAGTGAAGTCCGGGTTGTAAAGGAGTTTCATCGAATTTACCTGTTCTTACCTTGATCCCTACTTCACCGGAGTTAATGATAGTAAAGGGTTTGAAAGCAAAGAGTGCAAATGCAATCACTACAACAATCAAGATAAATGGTGCACCTTTACCCAAACCGTCAAGCGGATTTCCTCCACCCCTGTTACCGCTGCCTGTGCTACCGGTGTTATCAGGTTTGTTCATGTTTAGATTAGGTTTTTTCTTTTTAAAATAGTCATTCATATCTGCTGGCATATTTTAATATTCCTTTTGTGAGTTATTCTATAGTAATTCTAGGATATAAAACCCTAAACCTGCTTAAAAGAGGTTTAGAGTAAAAAATTGTAAGTTAGTTGATGTAAGTAAGATGTTGAATATAGTTCGGATTCTTTCCTGCAACTACATCAAAATATGCAGATTGAAGTTTTTCCGTGATTGGGCCTCTGCTACCGTTTCCGATAATACGAGCATCAACTTCACGGATCGGTGTAACTTCTGCAGCAGTACCTGTAAAGAATGCTTCATCAGCAATATAGATCTCTTCACGTGTAACACGGCGTCTTACTACCTCGATTCCCAAATCTTTTGCAAGATCAATAACAGTCATTTGAGTAATAGACTCAAGTGAATTATCATTTGGAGGAGAGATCAATTTACCGTCTTTAACCATAAAGAAACATGCACCCGAAGCTTCAGCGATATACCCTTGGTCATCTCTTAAAAGCGCTTCATCATATCCTGATTCTACCGCTTCATACTTTGCCATCTGGCTATTGAGATAGTTAGCAACCGCTTTTGCTTTACCCATACCCGAGGTGTTACCTGTTCTGTTGAATGATGAGATCTTTACACGGACACCTTTTTTAAGACCTTCTTCACCAAGATATGCACCCCATTCCCAAGCAGAAATTGATACATTTACGGGAGCATCTTTATGGTAAAGCCCCATTACTCCATATCCTAGATAAACAAGCGGTCTGATATAAGCACCTTCGAAGAGTTCATTCTCTTGAAGCAGCTTTACTTGTGCTTCGTTGAGTTCTTCAACAGTGTAAGGTACATCAATCAGTGTCATTTTAGAAGAGTTGATCAATCTTTGTGTATGCTCTTTCAGTTTAAAGATCGCACATCTGCCATCAACTGTTTTATATGCTTTTGTTCCTTCGATCGCACCGTTTCCATAGTGCAGTGTATGTGTGAGGACATGTACTTTCGCATCATCCCACGGTGTAAGTTCACCATCCATCCAGATATATTTTGCTTTGTTCATTCTTTCATCTCTAGTAGTTGAATTTTAGAAGAGATAATATCGAAACTTCCGTTAAAAATCGGTTAGTTTCAAGGGGTTGATACACCCTAGATTTACCACTCTTTGGTTATAATCAAAAAAATTGACTTTTATACTTTAAAGTTATGGAAGGTGTGAAGATGTTTGGACTGTTCAAAGGTAAAGATCAGATAGCTGAAGCAAAAATATTTTTTGGATCAACCGAAGCAACCACAGAAGAGTTGGATGAGAGAAGGAGCCCCTTTGATAATACTGTGGTGAGTAAAGCACCTAAGTGTAATGCAGAAGATACGATAAAAGCATTGAAAATTGCACAAGAGGCAGCTAAAGAGGCCAAAAAAATACCACTTTCCCAACGTATCTTATGGTTGGAAGACGTAGCTAAAAAACTTCAGGAAAGCCGTGAAGATTTTGCTATGATGCTTGCTAAAGAGGTTGCAAAACCGATTGCATTTGCCCGTGTGGAAGTTGATCGATGTATGGAAACTGTCAAGATCACTGCGATGGAACTGGCAAATCTTCATGGAGAGACACTTCCCACAGATCTTATGCCTTCGGGTAAACAGACCACAGCATTTTTCCGTAGAGAACCTGTCGGGGTAGTTGCCTGCATTACCCCTTTCAATTTCCCGCTTAACCTTGTAGCACACAAGATCGCTCCGGCACTTGGTGCAGGAAATGCTGTTGTGCTTAAACCTACACCTGAAGCACCGATGACAGCTTATATGTTTGCTAAGCTGTTTGTGGAATCCGAATATGCTGTAAAAGATGCACTCTCTGTGGTATACGGTGATGTGGAAGTAGGATCGACATTGGTTAAAAGTGATATTCCAAGGGTACTTAGCTTTACAGGATCGGTACCTGTAGGCAAAATTATCACTCAGCAGGCAGGGATCAAAAAGATCAGTCTTGAGCTTGGTGGTAATGCGGCTACCTATATCGATAGCAGTGCTGATATAAATTATGCGGCACAACGCTGTGCTTATGGAGCCTTTTACAACTCCGGCCAGGTGTGTATCTCCTTGCAGCGTATCTATGTAAATGAAGAAGTCTACGAAGCATTCTCTGATGCGATGGCAATTGAGACTAAGAAGCTTAAAGTAGGCTCGCCGTATGAAGAAGACACCTTTATTGGTCCAATGATCAACGAAGAGTCTGTACATAGAGCAAAAAGTTGGGTAGCAAGTGCCAAGAATGAAGGGGCTAGAGTCGTAGCTGGCGGAGATGAAATAGAGGGGATCTTCCCTCCTACAGTCATGGCCGATGTGACTGATGAAATGAAGATTGTGTGTGAAGAGGTCTTTGCCCCGATCGTAAGTTTGGTGAGTGTCCCTAATTATGATGTTGCGATTGAAAAAATGAATGACTCCCCATATGGATTGCAATTCAGTATCTTCACCAATGATCTGAAACGTACACAAAAGTTTATTGATGATGCGCAGTGTGGGGGTGTGGTGATCAACGATATCCCTACATTACGTTTTGATGTACAGCCTTACGGCGGTAGCAAATTCTCCGGTGTTGGAAGAGAAGGTCCTAAGTGGGCACTTGAAGAATTCACAGAAGTCAAATCAGTAGTGATTTGCTAAGAAAAAAAGAAAAAGGATATAAATAAATGTTTGAAGCAGGATTTTTAGGTACCAGAGCACCGCTCTTTATGGATATTGTCACAATCATCGTAGCACTTTTGCCTTTCTTGATATTAGGGGCTATCTCATTGGCTAAGCGTAAGCTTTATAATCTTCATGCGACGGTACAGAAGATACTCTTCATTGTTTCGGTAATTGTGGTAGTTTATTTTGAGTATGGTGTCCGTAATGTAGGTGGATTTGATGCGTTTATGGAAGGGAGCTCGACACCTAAAGGTTACGCATTTTGGGTACTCATCTTTCATATCGCTATCGCTGTAGTAACCTTGGGGATATGGATAAATACACTTTTAAGGGCAAAAAGAGACCGCCGTATGAATGTTCTGCCTGGAATGTATAGCATATCGCATAAGAAAGCAGGGATGAGAACCTTTACAGGAATTGTATTGACTTCGGTAACAGGGATCTGGGTTTACTACCTGCTTTTTGTGAACTAGAAATCTATGAGAAAAGTAGCGATATCGGCATGTTTATTAGGACAAAGATGTCGTTATGATGGAGATGATAATTATGCTCCATCCCTGCTTCAAATGCTGCAAGAGGATGAGCTGATCCCTTTTTGTCCCGAAGATGCAGTATTCGGTTCTCCCCGTCCTACCATGGATCTGGTACAAACTCCGGACCTCATAGAAGCAGTATGTAATGAGAGCGGCAAGTTACGCTCCAATCCGATACGCACCTATGCAAAAAATTTTTTTGATCAACATGGTCAGATTGATCTTTTTATCGGTAAAGACAGAAGTCCCAGTTGCGGTGTCTGTAGTGCCAGGTTATACGATGAAGAAAAAAATCTACTTAGCTCTTGTGCTGCAGGATTGATGGCACAGGAAGCAATAGATAGAAATATTGCTGCCATAGATGCAGAGAAATTTGAAGGAAAACAATGAGAGTTTTATGGGTTATCGTATTATCGGTTGTATCATTGTATGCACAAATAAAAGATGAACAGACAAAAGAAGCAATTGTAAAAATATATACTGTCTCCAAGGCACTGAACTACCAGCAGCCATGGAGCTCTTCAATGATGCAAAGTACAGGTTCGGGAGCTATTATTGGAGATAAAAATGGACAAAGATATATTCTTACCAATGCACATGTTGTTGCCAACGAGACATTTTTGGAAGTACAGAGGTATGGAGAGCGTAAACGTTTTATTGCTACTGTACATGCTGTATCCCATCAAGCAGATCTGGCACTGCTAAAAGTAGAAGATAAGAGTTTTTTTGGTGATGTCACACCGTTGGAATTTGGTGAACTGCCGTCTGTAGAACAAGAGATTGTCGTATATGGGTATCCAATGGGAGGGAACACTCTTTCTGCTACTATCGGTGTAGTCTCACGTATCGAACATCATCTTTATGCACATAGTGGAGAGAGTTTCTTAGCGATACAGGTAGATGCAGCAGTAAATCCGGGGAATTCAGGCGGTCCTGCACTCTCTGAAGGAAAAGTGATCGGGGTAGTGATGCAGGTGATCAGCAACTCGCAAAATATCGGCTATCTTGTACCTGTAAGTATGGTCAAGCATTTTATTGATGATATGCAAGACGGTAGATATGACGGGTTTCCTGAGCTTGGTATTATGACCCAAAATCTTGAAAATCCTGCCCTTAAAGCCTATTATGGGCTTAATGAACAAACTACCGGAAAGCTGGTTGCAGATATTGTTTATAATTCTCCGGTAAAGGGATTGGTCAAAGAGGGTGACATCATTACGCATATTGATGGTCATAAGATAGAAAATGACGGTACAGTGGAATTTCGCCATCATGAATATACAGACTATGGTTATTATGTTGATATGCATCAGATGGGAGAGAGTGTAAAGCTGAGCCTGATTAGAGAAGGCAAGTCTATGGAAGTCGAAGCGAATCTTACAAAAATTGCCGATGATGTATTACTTGTTAAAACTACTCAGTATGATCAAATGCCTAGCTACTTTATAGAGGGAGGCTATATCTTCTCTCCTCTTTCACGCAACCTTATACTTTCAACCAAGATAAATCAGCTACAGTTGAGTCAATATGCCAGAGAGTGGCCTACAAAAGAGAAAAGAGAGATCGCAGTACTTTTAAAAGTATTAGCCTCAGATATTAGCCGTGGTAACACAGATTTTAGGATGTGGCCTATAGAGAAAGTAAACGGTGAGACTTATGTTGATTTCGAAGATTTTTATCATAAGGTAAAGAACAGTAAGTCAAAGTACCTCGTTTTTGAAGATGAAGACGGTATCAAAGTCGTCATTGACAGAACAGAAGCGCAAGCCAAACAGAAAGAGATATTGAAACAGTACAATATAGAATTTGATAGATCGATCAACTTCAAGAGAACAGAGGTAAACAGTAAGTAATAGGTTTTTACCTTATTACTGTTATCTGTGCAGTGCTTATTATTTACTTTGAGTATTCAAATGTCTCTTGGTTACTCATATTTTTTAAACTGTTCCAACCACTTTTTATCTTCATCACTGAGTTTACCTACTTTCTCAAGCAGGTTATTACGCATGGAAATCAGATCATCCATACTCAGGTATGCTAAAAGATCAGGATTGATAGTGGTCTCCTGACTTCCGTAAGCGATCAGTTTTTCTATCTGGGAGAGTAGTATCTCTTTAGTTTCTTCATTCATTTTGTTATACTACCAAAATAATTACAAAATAAAGGAAAATAGATGTTAGAAGTAGGTACAAAAGCACCGGAATTTTGTCTTCCAAACCAGGATGAAGAGGAGATCTGTCTAAGAGATATCAAAGGAAGATGGATCGTACTGTACTTTTATCCAAAAGATAATACACCGGGATGTACGACTGAAGCATGTGATTTTACAGAGGCATTGCCTCAGTTTGACGAGCTTGATGCTATTATCCTTGGTGTTAGTCCGGACTCTCCTCAAAAACATAGAAATTTTATAGAGAAAAAAGAGTTGGGTATTACACTGTTAGCCGATGAAGATAAAGACTTATGTAACAAGTTTGGAGTATGGCAGCTTAAGAAGAACTACGGCAAAGAGTATATGGGTGTGGTCAGAAGTACTTTTATCATCGATCCTGAAGGCAACATCGCAGCAATGTGGGATAAGGTAAGAGTCAAAGGGCATGCACAGGCTGTAAAAGAGAAGCTTGAAGAGTTACAAAATTAAATTAGTGTATAATAATCAATAATAAAAAAAGGAGGAACCAGAATGATAAAACAGTATCATAAGCATGGAGACAGAAGACACAAGTCATCTCTCAAACCTTTACTCTACTTATTGATGGAGTTGACACTCCTATGCATTCTATGTTGGATAGTTTTCGAGGTTTTTGAGAGTACAATAGCGAATGTTTTAATTGTATTGGCATCTATCTATTTTTTTATTATTTCTTCATGGAAGCGTTATCGTATTGTTAGTGGGCGTCAAAAGTATTACGAAGAGTGATGCCCTTTAACTCAACACCTGCTTCGATTCTTCATTTCTCACTTCTATCATTTTATTTAGATTTAATTATATTTATAGTAAAATCGCGACTCTTATTTCCATGATGGAAGTAAAAAATACTCATGTAGTTATTCCTTGAAAGGTTGCGCTAATTGGAGCGTTAAGGACTACAGAGGATCAAACCTATGGCGAGGCATAAGCCTTTAGTATTTTAATAATGTTATACCAAGGAGCAAAATTATGGTAACAATGAAAGACCTACTTGAATGTGGTGTACACTTCGGTCACCAAACAAGAAGATGGAACCCAAAAATGAAAAAATTCATTTTCGGAGCAAGAAAAAATATCTATATCATCGATCTACAAAAAACACTTAGATACTTCAAATATACATATAATATAGTTAGAGATGCAGCGGCAGAAGGACAAACAGTTCTTTTCGTTGGTACAAAAAAACAAGCAAAACAAGCGATCAAAGAGCATGCAGAGAGAGCAGGTATGCCATATGTAGCTGAAAGATGGCTAGGTGGTATGCTTACAAACTACCCAACAATGAAAAAGTCTATCAGAAAACTTGAAGTGATCGAGCAAATGGAAGAGAGCGGTCAGATCAACCTTCTTACTAAAAAAGAAGCATTGATGCTCAGAAGAAAGAAAGAGAAGCTTAACTCTTACCTTGAAGGTTTCAGACACATGAAAAAGCTTCCAGATATCATGTTCGTAATCGATACAGTAAAAGAGCACATTGCAGTACAAGAAGCAAGAAGACTTGGTATGAAAGTTGTTGCACCGGTTGATACAAACTGTGATCCTGATATGGTAGATTACCTTATCCCAGGTAACGATGATGCGATCCGTTCAGTAAACCTTTTCTGTCAAGAGATTGCAAACGCAATTATCGAAGGTAAAGCAGCATACGCTGAAACTCACGGTGAAGAAGTATCAGAAGCTCCAACATCAGCTGAGGTTGAAGAGATCCTTTCTGAAGCAGATGCAGAAGTAGAAGGTGATGATCTTACAAAACTTTCTGGTATCGGTAAAGTAGGACAAGACAACCTTTATGAAGCAGGAATCACAACATATGCACAAGTTGCAGCAATGAGTGAAGAGGAAGCAAAAGCAGCGAAAGTTAAACCAGAAGCTGTAGCAGAAGCAAAAGAACTAGCGGAGGCGTAAGAATATGGCAAACTTTGGACCAAAAGATATCAAAAAACTCAGAGAGATGACTGATGCAGGTATGATGGACTGTAAAAAAGCTCTTACTGAGGCTGATGGAGATATGGACAAAGCGGTTGAGTGGCTAAGAGACCAAGGTATCGGTGCTGCTGCAAAGAAAGCAAGTAAAGTAGCTGCTGAAGGTTCAATCGCAGTAAAAGTTGAAGGAAATAAAGCTGTAGTGATCGAAGTTAACTCACAGACTGACTTCGTTGCACAGAATGAAAAATTCCAAAACATTCTTGCTCAGATCGCTGATCATGCATTTGAAAACAACCTTGCAGATGCAGATGCAATCAACGCTTCTGAGATCAACGGTCAAGCATTCAGCGAGTTCATGGCACACAATATTGCAACAATCGGTGAAAACCTTGTTGTTAGAAGAGCAGGTCTACTTGTAGCTGATGAGACTTCAGCAGTGAACGGTTACCTTCATGCTAACAAACAAATCGGTGTAATCGTTGAGGCTAAATGTGACTCAGCAGAAACTGCTGCTAAAATCCAGTCGGCACTGAAGAGTGTAGCAATGCACGCTTCAGCAATGAGCCCGTCTACACTTTCTTACAAAGACTTTGATCCGGAGTTCGTTGCTGCGGAAACTCAAGGTAGAATCATCGCGATCGAAAAAGAGAACGAAGAGCTAGTAAGACTTGGTAAACCTCTTAAGAATGTTCCACAGTACATCTCTATGTCTCAATTGACTGATGAAGTACTTGAGGCTGCTAAAGAAGAGATGAAAAAAGAGCTTGCTGCTGAAGGTAAGCCAGAGCAGATCTGGGACAAAATCCTTCCAGGTAAAGTTTCAAGATTTATCCTTGACAACACGACACTTGACCAAGAGCAGTGTCTCCTTGACCAAAAATTCGTAATGGATGACAGCAAAACTGTTGCTGAATTCATCGAAGAAGAAGCAAAAAAAGCCGGCGGTACAGCTGAAATCGTTAAATTCATCAGACTTGAGGTTGGTGAAGGTATCGTAGTAGAAGAGGCAGACTTCGCTGCTGAAGTTGCAGCTCAAATGGCATAATCATTTACTGTAAACGGCTTTGTAGCCGTTTATGGTACTTTTAAAACTTTTCTTTAATACTCAATCTATTCAATTCATTTTTTCAAAACGTTTATTTTCTTGATTGTATGCTTCAATCATTCCATCTTCTATCTTATAATACCATCCGTGTATTTCCAATCTTTTTTCGTCTACTCTTTTTTTAACTTCAGGATAGGTCAGAAGATTTTCAAGTTGATACAAGATTGAGACTTTCTCTGTTTTTCGGTAGAGCTCTTCTTGGTTTAATGTTTCAGAATATTGTTGAAGTACCTGAGTCTTAGCCTTTCTCCCAAGTTCAAGCCACTTTCGTATATGTATGAGCCCTATATCATCACTGAACTCTTGATAGAGTGCTTTACAAGCTCCACAGTGTGAATGTCCGCATACAATTATATGCTCTACATCAAGGATACTGACTGCATATTCGATCACAGCAGCACTGCCGTGAAATTCATTGTCTGCTTTAAAAGGGGGTACGAAATTGCCGACATTTCGTAAAATGAACATATCTCCGGGTTTGGAGTGCAGGATCAGGTCAGGAACAACCCTGCTATCGCTGCAGCCGATAAAAAGTACTTTTGGTTGTTGTCCCTTTTCTACAAGCACGTCAAAGTCCTCTTTAAATAATTTGAAAGAGGAGTTTTGAAAGGCTAGATTACCTTCTATCAGCTCGTCGATAGTCATAGCATATCCTTTATTGATATTTCCGAGGAATATCGCTTTTGATTAAAAGAGAAATTTCGAAAAGATAGATGAAAGTTTGCTTTCTATCTCTTTTTTAGTCTCCGGGTTGACAACATTAAATTTGGGAAGTTTTTTATCAAGATAGTTAGTTGTGAACTTTCCATTGATAAAATCCTCATCTCTTACGATCTGCTGATGAAGAGGAATATTGGTAGGCAGTCCTTCAATGAAGAACTCATCAAGTGCTCTTCTTGCTTTGTTGACCGCACCTTCCCAATCAAGTGCAGAAACGATCAGTTTACCTATCATAGAGTCATAGTTTGTCGGTACTTTATACCCTGCATATGCGCTGGTATCGAGTCTTACTCCAGGACCGCCCGGTGTAAGATATGCGCTGATGGTGCCACTTGATGGCATAAAATTATTTTCAGGGTTTTCTGCATTGATCCTGAATTCGATGGCATACCCTCTGAACTTGATCTCTTCTTGCATAAATTTGAGTTTGTCACCTGCTGCTATCTCAATCATTCTTTGGATAATGTCTATTCCGCTGATGATCTCAGTAACAGGGTGTTCTACCTGCACGCGGGTATTCATCTCGATAAAATAGATCGTATCATTTTCATCGAGCAGGAATTCGATTGTCCCCACACTCTCATATCCAAGTTTGAACATTGCTTTAGTAGAGATACGGAAGAGCTCTTTTTTTACTTCATCATTAAGCCGGGGAGATGGAGCAATTTCGATAACTTTTTGGTGTCTTCTCTGGATAGAACAGTCACGTTCTCCAAGATGCACGACATTTCCGTATTTGTCTGCGATGATCTGTACTTCGATGTGTCTAGGGTTTTCAACGTATTTTTCGATAAATACCTCTCCCTTTCCGAAAAACTTCAATGCTTCTGAAGTAGCACTTTCGAACATTGAATCAAAATCTTTTGCTTTATGAACGATCCTCATACCTCTACCGCCGCCGCCAAATGCTGCTTTGATAATAATAGGGAATCCTATCTCCTCTGCAATTTTTGCACCTTCTTTTTTATCCAGTATCGGCTCATCAGTTCCTTCAAGTACCGGTACTCCAACGGCTTTCATTGCAACCTTGGATGCCATTTTATCCCCGAACAAAGAGATATGCTCGGCTTTAGGACCGATAAAGATGATGTCATTTTCCTCACATGCTTTGGCAAACTCAGCATTTTCCGATAAGAAACCGTAACCAGGGTGGATCGCATCACAACCTGATTTTTTTGCAATACTGATGATATTTTCGTAATTTAGATAAGCTTGAAGTACATCTCCTTTGATCAGGTGTGATTCATCGGCTTTCAGCACCCATACACCCTCATTGTCTACTTCTGAGTAGATCGCTACGCTTTGGATGTCAAGTTCTTTACATGCACGGATAACTCTTAGAGCAATCTCACCACGGTTTGCGATAAGAATCTTGTTTATTTTTTTCATGATTTTATTCCTCATATGAAAATTTATGTCATTATAGGCAGTTTGAAGAGGCTATTTCTTCATAATTATTGTGCATTATATTGTTTATTATTGCTCAAAATAGTGTTTAATATATTCTAAAATTTTATTTATCCATGCTACAATATTGACATTATGAAAAAAGAAACATTGGAAAAAAGAACTCAATTAGCCAATGATATGATGTACTATATCTATACGCATATTGATACACATATCGACATTGAAGAGTTAAGTCAGGATCTGCATGTGAGTAAATTTCATATGCATCGTATCTTTAAGGAAGCATTCGGAAAGAACATTTATGAAAGCATCAAGTCCATTAGACTTCAAAAGGCAGCGAACCTTCTTGTGACCAATAAATATTCTACGATCTCCAATGTTGCCAACGAATGCGGATACAGTTCACAGTCCTCTTTTATTAAAGTTTTCAAAGAGCGTTTCGGTATGACTCCCAAAGCATGGCGTCAAGGTGGACATAAGCTTTACTCGAACGAAATTCTTAAACAGTCAAAAAATGCGATGCATTCCCAGGCAGATTTCAGTTCATTGATTCCTACTATCGTTAAAATGCCTTCCATTGAAAGTTATTATATCCGTAATCAGGGTTACAACGTCAATGTAAAAGAGACATGGCAGAAAATGCAGACATGGATACTCACTCATCATATTCAGGATTCTACCCAGATCGCACTACTGCATGACAACCCGACCATTACTCCTTTGGCAGAGTGTCAATACATTGCCTGTGTCAGTACATCAAAAGAACAGAAGATCACTAGTCAGCGTTTGCCGAAATTTAAAATCTCCGATGGAGTGTATGCGAAATTTGACCTGCAGGGAAAACATGGAGATATGCTTAAATTCATTCACTGGGTCTATCATGAGTGGTTGGTAAAGAGTGAATATGAGACAACTACAAAGCCTTCTTACGTGATCTATAAAAAAAATAATTTTCTAAGTGAAGATGGAGAATTTGATATCAGCTTCTATGTTTCTATCACATTTTAAATTTTTCAGCTTGTGTTAGTATGCTGATTAGATGTTATATTTACATTTCAAAAATCTTTTATGTTAGAATAAGCCAACTCATTTAAAGGCAATTATTGATGTCAGAAGCTCTGTTAGAAGCCAAGGGAATTTCTCACGGTTTTGAATATACACTATTTGATGATGTAGATTTTGTACTGAAAGCTACCGAGTCTGCAGCAATTGTAGGACGAAGCGGGAGCGGTAAGTCTACACTTTTACATATCGTATCTACTTTTTTAACCCCCAATGAGGGAAGTGTTAAGTTACTGAACAAAGAGCTCTATGCACTAAAAGAGAGCGAAATTGAGGAGATGCGCCGTTATGAGATCGGAATCATTTTCCAGTTTCACTATCTCTTTAAAGGGATGAGTGCGATGGAGAACGTGAATGTTGCTACGATGCTTTCGGGTGAAGAGATCGATGAAAATTTACTTGAAAAGCTTGAGATCAAAGAGGTTATGGATCATAAGATCGGAGACCTTTCAGGCGGGCAGCAACAGCGTGTCTCGATCGCAAGGGTATTGAGTAAAAAACCACGTGTTATATTTGCCGATGAACCTACAGGTAATCTGGATAAAGAGACAGCCAATCTGGTGATGGATGTACTCTTGGAATATACCAAACACAATGATGCAGCACTGCTTTTGGTAACGCATGATAATGAAATGGCATCACGTTGTGACAAAACCTATAGACTTGAAGAGAAACAGCTCAAAGAGTATGCATGAAAGAGATAAATTTACTGGATATTTTTTATACCGGAGGTAAGCTCTTTCTTGTCTTTTATGGAGCAATCATTATTACTAATCTATTGACAAAAAAGAAAAAAGAGCAAGACTCTAAAGAGTCAGAGGGAAAGTAGATTTACTTTGCTTGTGAGATCAAGACACCTTCGATGATCTTATCAATATCCCCATCTAGAATTGCTTCAACATTACTGAATGCCTGATTACTTCTGGTATCTTTAACTTGTTGGTATGGCTGAAGAACATAAGAACGTATCTGATGCCCCCATCCTATTTCGGATTTTTCCACTCCGTCAAGTTCCGCCTGTTTTTTAGCCATTTCAAACTCATAAAGACGTGACTTAAGCATTTTCATTGCAGAAGCTTTATTTTTATGCTGGCTTCTGTCATTTTGACACTGTACGACGATATTGGTCGGGATGTGTGTGATACGAATCGCCGACTCGGTTTTATTGACGTGCTGCCCCCCTGCGCCTGATGCGCGATAAGTGTCGATACGGATATCCTTATCCTCTATCTCTATCTCGATATCATCTTCTATCTCAGGGGATACCATGACAGAAGTGAAAGAGGTATGACGTTTGGCATTGGAGTCAAATGGACTGATACGTACAAGACGGTGAATGCCGTTTTCCACTTTGAGATACCCGTAAGCATTTTCTCCTTTGATGATGAAAGAGGCATCTTTAATCCCTGCTTCTTCTCCTGCCTGATAGTCAAGTACTTCGACTTTGAAGCCATGACGTTCAGCCCATCTTAGATACATACGATAGAGCATACTTGCCCAATCCTGAGACTCAGTACCTCCTGCTCCCGGATGGATCGAGACGATTGCGTTATTGCCGTCGTTCTTACCGCTGAGCATCATTTGTATCTCAAGTGCTTGTGTATTGGCTTCTAGATTTGGCGCATCCTCATAGAGCATTTCCAAAGTTTCATCATCCCCTTCTGCTTTTGAAAGTTCGAAATATTCTACAGCATCTTGAAGCGCATCTTTTGCATTGTTGTAGGTAGCAAGCACTCTTTCTGTTCTTGTTTTTTCCTGGGAGATCTTTCCTGCATTTTCCGCATCATTCCAGAAACTTGCATCTTGTTGCATCGCCTCTATCTCATCCAATCTCGCATTAAGCTTGTCAGGTTTGACGATATTGGTAATATTTGCCATCTTGGTAGAGAGGGTTTTAAGTAGTTCGCCGTATTCGTACGCATCCATAGTGAAAAAGGTCCTTTTTTATACTTTATATTTGCCTGCACGGCTTCGCTTTGCTATGTCCGTTTCGGTTTTTTGCTATAAACAACACGTATTTGTTGTTTATTTTGTCTTCACATCCAACTAAAGCATGGGCAGTTTGCCTCATCTATCATTATGATTTAATTTCTCTAGCGGATAGTTTTGGTAAAATTTTACCAAAATTGAGCGAAAGTTGAGGTTAGAGATGATCATCGTACAGACGATAAAAGAGTTGCAAGAAGCAAAGAGAGCATTGCATGGGAGTATAGGCTTTGTACCGACCATGGGCGCTTTGCACCAGGGACACTTATCTCTTATCCAAAAGGCTAGATCAGAGAATGACCATCTTATCGTTTCTATTTTTGTCAATCCAACACAGTTTTTGGAAGGTGAAGACCTTGATGCATACCCTCGCAAGGAAGAGGCTGACCGAAAGATCTGTGAATTGGCAAAAGTAGATATTCTCTTTATGCCGACAATCGATCAGATGTATGAGCACGATGAACTCAGCATAGGTGCACCTGCAATCCGCGGTTATATTTTGGAAGGTCAGAAGCGTCCGGGACACTTTGACGGAATGCTTCAGATCGTGATGAAACTGCTCAATATCAGTGGTGCAGATAATGCTTACTTTGGGAAAAAAGATGCACAGCAGCTTGCCCTCGTTACTCAAATGGTCAGAAACTATTTTATGGATGTGAATATCATTCCATGTGAGATCATTCGTGATGAAAAAGGATTGGCACTTAGCAGCCGCAATGCCTATATGAGTGAAGAGGAAAAAGTGAGAGCACTTTGTCTTTCCCGTTCACTTAAACGTGCTTCAAAGCTCATTATTAGCGGGAAACGTGATGTAGAAGAGATCAAGGCTGAGATGATGGAGGTGCTTAAAGAAGCGGATGAAGTAGAGTATGTTGCAATTGTTGATCGCACCTTCAAACCTTTGGAAAATGTTGAGATAGGCAATACGATGATATTGGTTGCTGCCTGGGTAGGTAAACCAAGACTAATTGATAATCTTTGGCTCTAACAGGAAGGAAAGTTACCTGTATCTGAGGCATATGCTTTACTAAATTCATAAAGAGGCTCTATCCAGTCATCTTTTAGTACCGTTGCCGTCTTTGGACAGATCTTATAGATCTCAATACGAAAGTTCCCCTCTTCTTTAAGTTCTTGCCACTCATTTAGAGTATGTGTTTGTGCAAACCTTGCACCTGTAAGTCCACATTTTCTTCTGAGTTTTTGTCTAAATACATTTCTGCCTATCGTGGCTTGGGTAGTATCTGATACCAGAGGTTCATTCGTATCAATTAGTGAGGTCGTTTCAGAAGCGACAATCAGTGCTGGTGAAGTTGTGAGTAAAAGTAAGCTCAAAAAAATTCTTTTCATGTGGTTTTCCTTATATAAATTAAGAAAAAAGAGAACTTTTTTCGAGCAGATAGTAACTCAAGAGAGTATCAAAATGATAACATTAAAAGAGATCTTCAAAGAGTTTATGAGGATTATTGTCTTTTACCGGCAATGGCTGTTGAACAGGCTCGACATAAGGTTTTGGTTGTGATTGTTGGGGTTTCTCTTTGAGCTTAAAGAGATCCGTAATCGTGTTTTTTGGCTTGCTTGTGCTACTTGATGGTTTTACCTGAGACGATGCAGGCTTATTGGCAACTGTTTCAATATCCTCTGGTGTTTCTGGCAAAGAAGGTTCATTCTCTTCTATTTGATAAAGCATTTCATTGGTAGCTATCTGTTCAGATGCATCCGGATCCGGCTTGAGATAGTTTTGATCAACCAGAATCTCTACGATATTTCTAAAGGTCGGTACAGCTGACAAAGAAGCAAAATATTTTCGGTATTTTTTGGCTTTGATCACCAGTACACCGATCGTATATTTGTTGCCCTCTTTATCATTGGCAAATCCATAAAAGCTACTATGGTACTCACGCAGGTAGTGTCCCTTCCTCGCGATGTGGGCCGTACCGGTTTTCCCTCCGATCTCCAGACCGGGATACTTTGCCTTTACCCCTGTCCCTTCCTGTACGACACGTATCAATATATCATGCACTGTTTGAGCGGTCTTTGGATCAATAGCGTGAAGATCGGGTACTTCCGGCTCTAGGGTATAGTGGTTGCCTTTTGCATCTTCAAGATAGCTTACTATCCTAGGTGTTACGGCTATACCCCCATTGTTAAAGGCGGAGTAGGCTTTAAAGAGTTGTGCAAAGGTAATTTGCATACCGTATCCGTATGAGGTACTGGCACGATGAAGTTCATGATTTAGTAAGTAGAGAGGTTTGAGACTTCCTGGTAGATCACGGGAGAGGTCAATTCCAGAAGGTCTCGCAACACCAAAAGCAAGCAGCCCATCTCTAAATTCTTTTCCTGTAAGTTTCCATGATATTTTTGAACTACCGATATTGGATGAGTGGATGATGATACCTGCTGCATCTAAAGATTCAAACTTGTCATCATCCCTGATCGTAAATTTACCTATCTTCATTTTACCGTTTTCTGTATTGATCATGGTGCGTGGAGTGATGACACCATGACTTAATGCTATAGACAAGGTGAGAGGTTTGAGTACGGATCCTGCCTCATAAGGATATTCTGCAAATTTCGGATTGAGTGCAGGGATATCTTTTTGGGTGATATGGGAAGGATCAAAACGTTCTGAACTGGCAAGGCTGAGTAGTTCTCCGGTATCACTTTTCATCACTCCGACAATGATCTCATCTGCATCGAGCTGTGTTTTCATCGCATCGAGCATGATCTCAATATGACGTTGCAGGGCCAGCGGAATGTTCAGATGCAGGTCAAGCCCGTCGATACGTTTGATCTTCATACTGTTTTTATCATGGATGACCGTCCCGATAACATCTCTTTTCCCTTGAAAATATCCGTTTTTCTTAGACGTGATATGTTCTTCGTATTTTCTTTCCAGGCCTTTTTTACCTTGCGGACGAATGTATCTTCCCTCTTGTCTGTCTCCTACATAGCCTAGTGTCGGGCTAAGTATATCTTTAAGAGGGAAACGTCTACTCTCTCCGTTTTCTATAATATCCAGTCCATAAAGCACTTTGACACCGTTACCATTCTCAACCCACTGAAAGACATCCATTTTTCTGAGTTTGTGTGCCAGTTCTTTAAGCTGCATTGCAGATTTTGCATTGAGCTCTTTTGAGAGTACAATATTCCCTGTGATAAGCCGGCCTTTTTTATCGGTAAACCTTTCTTGGATTGCTTTGATAGGGATACCGCTGTAGATACTGAAAAATTTGATGAAAAGTTCTCTTTTTTCAGGTTTGATACTTGCTCCGCGTATGACGGCCTGGTAGGTTTTTTGAGAGTAACTTAAAGTATATCCGTCAGCTGAGATGATAGATCCGCGTAATGAGCGGTCATGTATCTTTGCATGTTCGCTTGGGATTCGCCGGTCAGACTGGATCGTATGTATCACTGACATAAGAAAAACGACAACAAGAAGTACTAAAAGTAAAAAAATAGTAAGTACTTTATTGCTTCTTTCTCTGATCGCTCTATTATTAACTGCTTCTTTCATACGCTCCCTGTGTGACCCTTAACCCATACAATATAATATGATTTTATCAAATTTATCTACTAACTCTGATAAAATACCTTTTAACCTTAGTCCAATGTAGTATCCCCGTCACGGTTTTACAAGATTTTCACAAGCAAAGCTAAACTTTTGTAGGATTAAAGGGTTAATATTACAATTCCATTGAGAGATACTGTATTATGATAGATAAACCGCTTTTGGCAGCAGTCATTGCATTGTTGACATTTTCATTGATGATGAGTTATTCACTTTCGACCTACACGGTGATACACTTTCATTATAGTGATTTTCATTTTTTTCTAAGACAGTTTATTGCGATATTTATTGCTTTGTTGACGATGGTAACCATCAGCAAAATCAATCCCGATAAGTGGTTCGTACCTATGAGTATGGTATTGTTTGTTACATTTTTTCTGCTGATGATTTTTATGCAATTTTTACCGGCTAGTCTTGTGAAGGCCGTCGGAGGTGCAAAACGTTGGATTCATCTGGGACCGATTTCGATTGCGCCGGTGGAATTTTTCAAGATCGGTTTTGTCTTTTTTCTCTCATGGAGCTTAGCACGAAAGTTCCAGAACAAGAATAAGATGAGCTTTATAGAAGAGGTTAAGGCATTCTCTCCTTATGTAGTGCTCTTTTTGATTATCGTGGTTTTGATCGCAATCTTTCAAAAGGACCTTGGTCAGGTTGTCGTCCTAGGGGCTACACTTGTCGTACTTTTTTTGCTGGTGGGAAGCAGTTACAAATTTTTCTTGACTTTGGTTGCCGGTGCATTGAGTGCATTTGTCGCCCTGATCTTCGCCGCACCGCATAGAATTGCGCGGATTAAGAGCTGGTGGAGTACCGTACAGGACAATATACTTTCTTTATTGCCGTTTGAGGGTGTAGAGAATTTGCGTGTTGATGCTGCCAAAGAACCCTATCAGATATCAAATTCACTCAACGCGATCCATAACGGAGGCTTCTTTGGCCAAGGTCTTGGAAACGGACAGTTTAAATTGGGGTATCTTTCTGAAGTACATACGGACTTTATCCTGGCAGGTATTACCGAGGAGTTTGGTTTCTTGGGATTGGCATTAGTAAGCTTTGCGATCTTTTTTATCATTTACCGGATTTTTAAGATCGCAGCTAAAGTAGAAGAGCCTATCTATTATCTTTTTTGTGTAGGGGTGGGATTGTTGATCGCTTTTGCGTTCTTACTCAATTCCTTTGGGATCTCCGGGATCACTCCGATCAAAGGTATTGCTGTACCTTTTTTAAGCTATGGGGGATCGCATATTATGGCTGCAGGATTAGCGATCGGTATGGTACTGATGATATCCAAAAAAGTGCCAAGAGATGCACAAGGGCGTATGCTATAAGCGGCAACACATCTAAAATCTTGTAAGAAAAACAAAGGAAGCATATGAGTATCGTCATGACAGGCGGGGGTACTGGCGGTCACTTAGTGATCATCAAAGCAGTTAAAGAGTATTTGAAAGATGAGGAGTTGATCTATATCGGTTCAACTAAAGGACAGGATCAAGCATGGTTTGCAGAGGATAGTGACTTTGCCAAGACCTATTTTCTTGAGAGCAGGGGAGTGGTCAACCAGGGATTGCTTGGAAAGATCGGTTCACTTTGGAAGATATTTACTTCTGCCTTGAAAGTACGTAAGATACTGAAAGCCCATCAAGCCAAGGTAGTTTTCTCTGTCGGAGGTTTTTCTGCTGCACCCGCTGCACTTGCAGCAAAGCTTTCGGGAGTTCCTTTAGTCATCCATGAACAAAATGCCGCACTAGGCTCACTCAATAAACTTCTTAAGCCCTATGCGGATGTTTTTATCTCTTCGTATCTGGAAGAGAGTCCGGTCAAGGCCTATCCTATCAAACAGGAGTTTTTTGATAATGCACGGATTAGAAAGACGGTAGAAACGATCATCTTTTTAGGCGGATCGCAGGGAGCTAAAGCGATCAATGAGCTTGCCCTTTCCCTTGCACCGACACTGAAAGAACGAGGGATCAAGATCATCCATCAAGCCGGAGAAAGAAATATTGATGAGGTGAAAGCACAGTATGAAAAGCTGGGGATCGAGGCAGAGGTTTTCGGATTTACCAAAGAGTTGGCTAACTATATGAAAGAAGCGGATTTTGCAGTTGCACGGTCGGGGGCATCAACACTCTGGGAGCTCTCTGCTACGGCACTTCCGGCACTCTTTATCCCGTATCCTAATGCGGCCAGTGACCACCAGTATTACAATGCGAAGTTCTTGGTAGAGAAAAACCTGGCATGGCTCATGCGTGAAAACGAGATCGATAAAGATAAGGTACTGTCCCTTCTGGATGAGGACCTGGAAGCTAAAAGCAGAGGGTTGATGGAAAGTGTTGAAAAAGAGGGAAGCAAAAAGATCGCAGGGATCCTTACACAAATCTAACACATTTGTGTGCTATGATATAAAAAGAAGGAGTTAAGTATGAAAAAAATAGCAGGATTTTTAACTGCTGCAGTAGCAGTTTTATCGTTGAATGGATGTGGCGGTGGTAGTGATTCCTATGATCACATATATTACCTTCAAAAATTTGATAGTGTGAATTATGTTGGAGTACCTGATGTTTACTATGACTGCGGAGTCAATGTAGGTTATACAGGTCCAAATGGCGAGTTTTATATGAGAGATGGTGATATCTGTACTTTCTATGACTTAGATGAGACACTCTCTACTGAAGAGTATAATGTATTATATCTTGGTGCAAATGCGAGCGGAACCGTTGGTTTAAGTGGAGTTGACTATATTTGTGATTCAGACTTCTCATGGAGTACTACGGATCCAGATGGAATGTTTACCTATGATCCAACTTATTATGTCTCTGGTGATATATGTGATTTCTCTTTTAATTAGTGTATTATTGGTATGATTTTTACTTCAACCGCAGATTAACTACATTTTAGATAAAATACCCTCAATTTTTTATAGGCAACTTTAGTGCCTAAACTGAGGTAAATCAATGGATATCAGACAGAAATATTTAGACTATTTTGAGAGCAAAGGACACAGAGTTGTACCTTCTGCTCCACTTATACCGATCGATGATGACGGATCCCTGCTTTTTGTAAATGCAGGGATGGTACCTTTCAAAGGGATATTTACGGGTGAGGAGCCTATCCCTAATCCTCCGCGCGCAACTTCAGCTCAAACTTGTATCAGAGCAGGTGGAAAACATAATGACCTTGACAATGTAGGATATACAGCAAGACACCATACGATGTTCGAGATGCTGGGGAACTTCTCTTTTGGTGATTATTTCAAAAAAGAGGCGATGGCATATGCATGGGAATTTGTGACCTCTCCTGAGTATCTTGCTCTCCCGATCGATAGACTTTGGGTTACGGTACATGAGAATGATGATGAAGCCTTCGAACTATGGCAGGATCATGTCCCGGCTGACCGTATCATGCGTTTTGGAGACAAAGATAACTTCTGGCAGATGGGAGATACCGGTGCATGTGGACCATGTAGCGAGATCTTCTATGATCAGGGGGAACAGCACTTTAACGGTCCTGAAGACTATATGGGTGGAGAAGGAGACAGATTCTTGGAGATCTGGAATCTGGTTTTCATGCAGTATGAAAGAGATATCCAAGGTAATCTCAAACCGCTTCCAAAACCGAGTATCGATACGGGTATGGGCTTTGAAAGGGTTGCAGCGATCAAAGAAGGTGTGTTCAACAACTACCACTCAAGTATCTTCATGCCATACCTTGAAAAACTGGGTGAGCTGGTAGGTACAACATATGACTATGATGCTCCTAACTCTGCAAGCTACCGCGTGATCGCTGATCACCTTCGTTCTACTTCGTTCTTGCTTGCTCAGGGAGTCAACTTCGATAAAGAGGGACGCGGGTATGTACTCCGCCGTATTATGCGACGTGCGATCCGTCACGGATACCTTCTTGGATTACGTGAACCGTTCATGTACAAATTGGTTGATACGATCGGTAAAGTAATGGGTGCACAGTATCCGTACCTTATCGAAAAAGCTGAAGCGATCAAGGCTTCGATGAAGCTTGAAGAGGAGAGATTCTTCGATACGATCGATGCAGGGATCAAACTCTTTGATGAAGAGCTCGAGAACACAACGGATATGTTTAATGGTGAAGTGGCATTTAAACTCTATGACACTTACGGTTTCCCGCTTGACCTTACAGAGGATATGCTTAGAGAAAAGGGCATTGCACTGGACAGTGAAGGTTTTGACCGCAAGATGGAAGCGCAAAAAGCACAATCCAAGGCTAGCTGGAAGGGAACCGGTGAAGCAGCAGCAACGGGTGATTTTAAAGAGCTCAAAGAAAAATTTGGTCAAAACAAGTTTGTAGGCTATGAGCATAAAACATACCATACAAAAGTCCTTGGTCTGTTGGATGAGAACTTTAAGCATGTATCCACTCTTCAGCCGGGCATGATCGGTTGGGTAATGCTTGAAGAGACACCATTCTATGCTGAATCCGGTGGTCAGACAGGTGACAGAGGAGAGCTTGAAGGTAAAGCAAAGGTACTTGATACCAAGCTTTTCCAAGGGATGAACCTTTCAGAAGTAGAAGCAAAAGAGGTAATATCTGCTGATGACAGTGTGGTTGCTATCGTTGATCAGGATAGAAATGAGATCGTAAAACATCACTCAGCAACACACTTACTCCATGCAGCACTCTTTGATATATTGGGTGAGCATATTTCACAAGCAGGGTCTTTGGTTGAGGCTAACAGACTTCGTTTTGACTTTTCACACCCTCAGGCATTAAGTGCAGAAGAGATCCGTACGATAGAAAATTGGGTCAACGATAAGATCGCTAAGGGTGTTTCCTCTACTACCCAGGAGATGAATATTGATGATGCAAGAACATTGGGGGCCAAAGCACAGTTTGGTGAGAAGTATGGAGAGAGTGTACGTGTGGTAAGTATGGGAGATATCTCTGTAGAACTTTGCGGTGGAACACACGTACACAATACTTCCGAGATCGGACTATTTGTCATTTCCAAAGAGAGCGGTGTAAGTGCAGGGGTGAGACGTATCGAAGCGATCTGTGGTGCTACAGCTACCAAATATGTTTTCGGACTCAAAGATACACTTGAAGCGGTAAAAGCAGAGGTAAAAAACCAGGATCCGATTGCGGGGATCGGTAAGCTTAAAGATCAGATCAAAACGCTTAAAGATGAGCTTCAGACTGCCCTTAGCACAACGAAAAAACAACTGAGTGTCACACAGTTCAATGGTGTGAACGTGGTAGTAGATGAAGTTGAAGCTGGAGATATCAAAGAGATGATCGACGAGGCTAAGAACAAGTATCCAAATATTGCAATCATGCTTTTCCAGAAGAAGGGAGATAAAGTACTGATTGCGTGCGGAAGTAAAGAGACTGCTATCAAAGCCGGTGACTGGATCAAAGAGATCGCACCGGTTCTAGGCGGCGGGGGAGGTGGTCGTCCGGACTTCGCTCAAGCTGGTGGTAAAGACCCATCTAAGATCGCTGAAGCAAAAGAAAAAGCTTTGGCATACCTTGAGGAGAACCTATAAGATCATGAGTGAATTATATACGAACTATGCCCATACGATTGTTTTTTTGCATGTACTTTCTGCCTTTATCTGGGTAGGGGGTATGATCGCGATACGCTTTGCAGTGCACCCGTCAATGCAAAGTATCGATGATGCCAAGATAAAACTTGGCAAGACACTTATGCTGGTAGGAAAGTTCTTTCATTTAGTGATCCCGTTTATCCTACTGATCTTGATCACCGGGTTGATCATGGCAATCGCTCTGCAGGGACACCATGGAGGGCAAAAAATGATTTTTATCTTTAAAGAGTCTATCTGGGTAGTGATGGCTGTAAATTTTAGTTGGATGTATCTAAAGCGCAGAAAAGCACAAAAGCTTTTTGATGCGGGTGACTTGCCTGGGGCAAAAGCCTCGGTTGCTTTGATACCAAAGCTGCTCTTACCGATCAATATTCTTTTGGGTATCGCAGCACTCTGGACCGGTATCGCACTTAGAGGACTATAATGATCACGTTGTGTTCAGCCTCAGAGTCCAGGGCGCTGCTTTTACGCAATTTTGGTGTAGAGTTTATCCAGAAAGTACCTGATTATGATGAAGAGCAGATCACGACGAACATTGCCAAAGACTTTGTCTATACAGCAAGCAAAGGAAAGCTTGACGCTGCGGTACGTGAGTTTGGACTGGATATGCCACTCTTGTGTGCAGATACCGTGATCGCAGCAGCCGACGGTTCCATCCTGCGAAAGCCCAAAGATATCGAAGATGCCAGACGCATACTAGAGATACAGAGCGGTTCAACGATTTCAATCATTTCTTCAGCACACTATCGATCTAAAACACTGCTTTTTTCAGATATATCGGCAACACACTACCGCTTTGCAACCTTTGAAAAGGATGAAATGGAAGCCTATTTACAAAGCGGTCTATGGGAAGGAAAAGCAGGCGGATGTATGGTAGAAGGATTTTGTAAAAAGTATATTCTTGAAGTGAATGGATTTGAGAGTACCGCAATGGGTCTTCAGGTAGAGACGTTGCTTCCATGGTTAGGAAAATAATATGATGTATGAAAACGAAATAGAAGCTCTGAAAAGAGCCGGACGTTTTAGAGAACGCAAACTCTATGATGACACGTTAAAAGATCTTGCCTCCAACGATTATCTGGGTCTCGCTACCAAAAAAAAGCATTTAAAAAAAGCGATGAAGCTATTGGATGATTATGCAACGATCTCTCCTAAAGCAAGTATGCTGGTCAACGGCTATCATCCGATCCACCGAATTTTTGAAATGGAACTGGCTGAAGCGAATAATTTTGAGGAAGGGCTGGTAGTAGGATCGGGATTTTTGGCAAATATGGCACTGATCGAATCCTTGGTCCGTAAAGGCGATATGCTGTTTATGGATGAGGAGTACCATGCTTCTGGCGTTTTGGCTTCTCAGCTTTTGGGGAAGCGTGTTGTAAAATTTAAACATAACGACATCGAAGATCTGAAAGAAAAGCTAGAGGCTTATCCCGGCAAACGTCAGATCATTGCGATAGAAGGGGTCTACTCTATGGGTGGAGATCTTGCGAAAAAAGAGATTTTTGATTTGGCTGAGGAGAAACAGGCACTAATGATCGTTGATGAAGCGCATAGTGCAGGCGTACTTGGATGGAAGCTTCAGGGGATTTTTGAGCACTATGGTATCCCTATCACAGAACGCCATATCAAAATGGGTACACTGGGTAAGGCTTACGGCTCATACGGTGCGTATATCCTTGCAAGCAAGGAGATCATCAGCTTCCTGGAGAATCGTGCAAAGTCAGTCATCTACTCAACAGCTCCATCTGTGATCGATACGGCATTGGCTCTGGTGAATTTCCGCTATATCCGTAAAAAGGCAGAAAAGATAAAAGAAGAGATAAAAGAGCGCCAGGAGATTGTCAAACAAGAGTATGGCATCAACCTTCAAAGCCTTATTTTGCCAATAGCCGTGAAAAGTAATGAACAGGCACTTTTTTTACAAAAAGGGTTGATGGCACAAGGGTATCTCGTTGGTGCGATCAGGCCGCCAACCGTAGCGCAACCGATCTTAAGGGTGATCCTTTCTTTGGCTGTGCCGATGCGTGAGATCAAGCATGCGCTTGCACTGATCCATCACAATCTGGACTAAGAGGACATCTCTTGGCTAACTTAACTAAATACGATAAAATAAGAAGATTTTAACGAAAGGTAATCAGTGTTTCATAGTCTTATAAAAGGTTCCATAATCCTGGCGATAATTTTTTCTGCTGCGCTTTTAGCAGCATTTGTCTACGCCTATGAAGAGGTAAAACTGGATGCCGACAAATTGATCAATTATAAGCCCGAGATTTCATCCGTAATTTTGGACAAAAACGGCAATAGACTGGCATATGTTTTTAAAGAACAGCACCGTCTCTATGCTACTTATGATGAGCTTCCTAGTTTTATCGTAGAAGCTCTGGTAGCGATGGAGGATACGAAGTTCTTCGAGCATAGCGGTGTGAACCCTGATGCAATTATCCGTGCGATTATAAAAGATATTCAGGCCGGATCATTTGTAGAGGGTGGTAGTACACTTACGCAGCAGCTCATTAAAAACAAAATACTTAGCAGTGAAAAAAAGTTGGTCCGAAAGATCAAAGAGGCTATTTTAGCACTTAAGATAGAAAATGAGTTAAGCAAAGAGGAGATCATTGAACGCTATCTCAATGAAATCTCTTACGGGAATAACTATTTTGGGATCAAAACAGCGGCAAACGGCTATTTTCATAAAGAGTTGAATGATCTGACAATTAAAGAGGCGGCACTACTCGTCGGATTGCCGAATGCACCAAGCTACTATAACCCTATCAAACATTACCAAAGAGCCTTGGACCGTGCCAATAACGTACTCTACCGTATGAAAAATATTGGGTGGATCAGTAAAGAGGATTACCTCAAAGCAGTCAAAGAGTCACCAACTGTCTATCAGACATCTCTGACGCAAAATATTGCACCGTATATCGTTGATGAAGTTGTAAGACGATTTAACGGTAAGCTTGGTGATATCCGTACAGGCGGATACAAGATCTATACAACTGTGGATATGAAACAACAGGAGATTGCAAAAAAAGCGGTCACATTTGCATATGAGAAAGCATTGAAACAGTATAAAGAAAAAGTAGGTGAAACTACACTTAATGCAGCACTTGTCTCTGTAGAGAGCAAAACCGGAAATATCCTGGCAATGGTCGGTGGTGAGAATTATGAGCGAAGTACTTTCAACCGTGTGACACAAACAGAACGTCAACCCGGATCAGCTTTCAAGCCATTTATCTATCAAACTGCATTAGATATGGGATACAATCCTGCTACACCGCTTACCGATCTGGCTAGAACTTTCCAGTATTACTATAAGGGGAAACGTAAGATCTGGGCACCTAAAAACTATGAGCGTGATTTTCAAGGTTTTCTGCCACTTAGAGAGGCTTTGGTACATTCTCGTAACCTTGCTACGATCAACCTGGTAGCTGATATTGGAGTAAGTACGATTCGTAAAAGACTGGCTTTCCTGGATGTCCCTCATATACCAAGAGATATGTCGATCGCGTTGGGGAACCTTGGACTTAGTCCATTGAAAATGGCACAGATCTTCTCAGTATTTGCGAACAGCGGGCATATGATCGAGCCAAGATTGGTAAGTAAGATCATCTCTAAAGAGGGTGCTGTGATCTATGAAACGCGTCCTAAAGAGATCGCCAACTTTACGACTCCTGAGCAGGCTTACTTGATGACAGATGTGTTGAAAGATGTTGTTCTGAGAGGTACAGGAACTAATGCAAGAGTAGATGGGATAGAACTCGCAGGTAAGACCGGTACAACAAATAATAGTGTCGATGCATGGTTCTGCGGTTATTCTCCGGAAATCGAAGTGATCGTATGGTTTGGACGTGACGACAATAGACGTATAGGGAAGAGAGGTGCGACAGGCGGGGGTCTAGCGGCACCAGCATTCTCTTACTATTTTAGGGAACTACTCAAAGTATATCCAGATATGAAACGAACATTTGATATACCTGAAGGTGTCTACAGGGGAACGTATGAAGGTAAAAGTGAGATCTATACCAGACAATCTCCTCTACCGACTGTGAAGCCAAAAGATGAGTATGGTTTTAGTGATACGGAAGTTTCTTCAGATGACACGAACAGTGATGTCATGCCGGTACAGGATACAAATATTGTAGAGACAGTAAACTATGATGATGCAAATACGGATGATATGGGCTATGCAGAGACGATCCAGATCGATGGTGAAGAAGTAAAAGATACAGAAGAAGATGATCCGCTGCATCCGAAAAGAAAGGTACCAAAGACACCGGTATCAGAGGATAGCGGAACACTCTTTTAACAGCTAAAGGATTATCATGCATAGTTTTGCGCCTGAGATATTGCTCGTTACGATCTTGAGTCTTGTAGTGCTTTCTGACAGTATATCTGCAAGACTGAAAATACCTTCGGTCTTCTTACTGTTGATCGGTTCCTATCTTATTTATACTTATGCCAAAATGGCAGTTCCTATTGATTTGAAGCTCTATTTTGATACGGTGATACTTTTTTGTATTCCTCTGATCTTTATGGCCGATGCATTACATTTACATTTTTCAGATATCAAAAAACACGGCTGGAGTATTTTTTATCTTGCTGTTTTCGCTGTTGCACTCTCTATTACAGCTGGGGCCAGCCTGTACAATTTAGATCTCTTTGAAGGACTGACCTTAGGGGCTTATGTCTCTTTATTTGCGATCAATATGGCAACTGATGCAGTCAGTGTACAATCGGTACTCTCCCGTTTTCATGGGATAAGTCATGATATCAAAGTTTTGATCGAGGGTGAATCGCTGGGTAATGATGCAACAGCAGTTATTGCTTTTTTCTTTATCGGTCTTCCATGGATGATGAGCGGTACGATAGATGCCGGTGATGCAACAATGGATGCTTTACGCGTCTTTGTTGTGAGTATCGGGCTTGGTATCGCTTTTGGGTATCTCTTTTATATGCTTATGAAACTGATCGATGATAAGAGGGGTGAACTCTTTATTTTTATTATAGAAGCCTACTTAGCGTATCTCATTGGTGAGCATTTTCATGTCAGTGGTATTTTGACATTGATCACTGCTATTATCGCAACGAAAGCGTGGATAGACATCGATATGAAATCGTTGAAAGACGTGAGTGAAAAAAAGAGTAAGACTTTTTTACAAAAGCTTCGTTTGCATGGCATCGACCCCACTACATCAGAGAGAATGGAGTATATCTATGAGATGGCTAAAGAGTTTGGATATATTGCCGCAGTAGTGATCTTCTTTGTCTTGGCAGAAATGGTCAGTTTGGAGAAGTTTTGGGAGTACAAAACAGAGATCCTGATCATGTTTGTTGTCACAACAGTGATACGTGCACTCTCCATGGCAAAGTTTGCATTTTGGGGCAACAAGGTGAAACATATCAAGCCTGTAGGTTTTGAGGGGTGGTTTATCCTTACCTTCTCAGGGATGAAAGGGGCACTCTCTATCATCCTCGTGCATATGATCCCTGCAAGCTTCGAGTATAAAGAGCTCTTTGAAGTCGTGACTACGGGTGTTGTGATACTCTCTATCTTCGTCTATGGTACAACGCTGTGGGCTTATTTTACATTTTTTAAGAAAGATGAAGAGAAGAAGTTGTTTTCACACTAGATTTTACATATTGAAAACCTTATAAACATATAAATTTATAAGGTTTCTGCAAAAGAAAAAGTAGACGATGTCTTTGTTCGCTTTCGAATGCATGCAAAGTAGTATTTTGATTAATAATTGAGTGTTGTATTCCAAGCTGACTTTGAACGCCCCTTTTCATATCCCACTTGATAAAGTGCATTCATATATTTTTTGTCAAAAACCTCTTTTAGAGGTACATCAAAACTCTTTGGTACATTGGTTATTTGTACATTAAATCCATCACGTTTAGCTAATGATATGATATTAACAAGGTCACCCAGACCTTGGTATTTTGTCAAGGTATAAATAGACCGTTCTGCAACATCACTAACTGAAAGGGAAACAGGTTTATATTCAGGGTCTACCTTGGTATTTCGTATCAACCACATATTTTGTTGAGGATGTATATGTAACATACGTTGCAGTTTTCGAATATCCAGGTCACGCGGGTATACGAATATCTGTCTGGTTACACCACCGTCTACATGAACTTCCTCATGCTTCTTCCCATTAATCACTACATCTATTAGTACTGGAGGAAAGACTCCCGGAATGGAAGATGAGGCCAACATAATATCCCTAATAAGTTTTGGTGCATCTGAACGACCACTTAAAGCAATTTTAGTAATATCCCAAACAACTGGGCGCTGTGCATCAAGATTGGTAGTACCGATCTGCAGCATACGTCCTTTACTTGCTTCCTTTGCTAAATCGGCTACGAAAACGTCATTTATCTCTTCAGTGAGAATCTTTCTAAGTGGTGCCGAATCTCCTAGTGAAGCACCAAAAAGTGCTTCAATCGGTGAAAATAAGACGATATTTTTTTGAGAGGACTCTGTATAGAGCCTTTGTATCACATTATCATACTTTGATCCCATGAATGCAAAAGGAGCAATCAGTGCACCGGTCGATATGCCAGTAACCACAGTGAACTGAGGTCTATCTCCACGTTCACTCCAACCCTTTAAAAAACCTGCACCATATGCTCCGTCTTCAGCACCACCTGAAAGGGCAAGTATATCTATTCTTTTGCGAAAAGTTTTATTGGCTTCAAGTCTCTTTAGATTTTCTCTTGTATAGGTATAATGCGCTGTTTTGTCACCCCAGTAACGAATGTTTGTATAACCCATTATCGTAGCTTTCGTATAATCTTCTGTAGGAGATGGAGGATAAGAGCGTTGCTTAGCAGAGCAAGCAGAGAAAAATAACATGAATGGTAAAATGCTTATTAAACTAACGAATTTTAAAATCTTCTTATCTACATAAAACTTATCAAATCTTTTCAAATGCTTTATCTCCTTAATTTAAACTCTTTTTGAAAATTGAAAGTGAAAACAGGAAAAAAAACATTCCAATTATGAAAATCCAAAACATATCAACCCATACTACATCCAAGCCAGCTCCACGATAAAGGATGGCTTGTGCCATACTGACAAAATGACTTGTAGGCATCAGTAGCATAACATTCTGTAGCGCTTGAGGCATACTCTCAAAAGGTGTGATAGCTCCCGAAAGTATCTGAAGCGGTAAAATGGTAATAATGATAATAAGACCAAGCTGTGGCATAGATCTGGCAACAGTTCCCATGAAAATCCCCATTGAAGTTGTTGAAAAAAGCATCAAAAATGCTCCAAACAAAAAGAGCCCTTCAGACCCTGCTATAGGAATATCAAGTATCCTTTTGATGACAAACTCCAGAGAAAGGGCTGCAGCGACCAGTACAACAGCTCCCATAGACCATACTTTCGATAACATAATTTCTGTAGCGCTTAAGGGCATAACAAGCAGATGCTCAAGCGTCCCATGCTCACGCTCCCTGATGAGTGCTGCACCTGAGAGAATGATCGAAAGTAAAGAGATTTGTTCAATGAACTCCATGATACTACCGAACCAAGTACTTTCAAGTGCAGGGTTGAATTTAATCCGGGTTACTAGCTCTATAGGAAGTTGTGTAGTAACTGAAGAGCCTTGTAAAAAGGTATTTATTTCATTATGAATGATCTGTTGTATATATCCGGCCCCAATACCTGCCTGAGACATGCGTGTAGCATCGATATTAAGTTGAATTGTTGGTTGATTACCATGAAGTATTTCTTTTTCAAAAGAGGCAGGAATAATGAGTACAAACGTGTAGATCCCTTTATCCATTCCAAGATCAGCCTTGTCTGCATCAACTAAATCAGGAGGGAGGAAGCGGGGTTTATAAAAAGCCCCCATAATTCTCGCAGATAGTGCCGAATGATCTTCATCTATAAAAGCAATTGGTACTTTATTTAATTCCGAAGATGTTGCTGTTGCGCCAAGGTAGATAGCGAAAGAAAAAGTATAGATAATCAGTACAGCCATAATTTTGTCATGCCATAGGCTTTGAAGTTCTTTGATACCTAGACGATAGATATTTAGAAGACGTTTTTTCATTTAGGCCTCCTGCTTTTTCAATGCTATCATACTGAGTAGCGTGATGACGACTACGGTTGCTGTAAGAACTGCAAAGTCATGACTAAGATCATTAAATTCAAGTGCTTTACTGAAGATACCACGGCTTATATTGATAAAATATGTTGCCGGAAATATGTTCCCGATTACTGCTCCGGCACCTTCGAGTGCACTGACCGGTTCTTGTAGTCCAGAAAAACTTACAGTCGGTAATAATGTGAAGATAGCTGTTGCAGCTAGTGCAGCGATTTGCGTTTTTGCAAAAGAAGACATCAAAAGTCCCAAGCCTGTAGTTGCCGTAACAAAAAGCAGTGCACCAAGACTTAAGATCAATAAACTTCCTTTAAGAGGTACTCCAAAAAGTGTAATAGCAAAAAACACCAAGCCAAAATAGCCAATCATACTGATAACAATATAAGGTAGCTGTTTCCCCAATAAGAATTCCAACCGTGTTACCGGTGTAGCGTAGAAATTGGTGATAGAACCAAGTTCCTTTTCACGAACTACACTTAGTGCCATAAGAATAGATGGGATAAAGACCAGGAGCAGAGGGATAACGGCCGGTACCATTGCATAGATACTTTTAAAGTCCTGATTATACCGATAACGCATTTCGATATTGACTGCCGAGAGAACGGGAGTATATCCTAACTGCTCTTTTGTCTGTTGAACCAGGTAGTCATAATGCATACCTTTGACATATCCACGAATGGTCTCAGCTATAAATGGCATAGCTCCATCTACCCAAACGCCAACCTGTACAGACTTTCCCTTCATTAGTTCCCGGCCAAATCCCGGAGGTATTTCAAGTGCCAGGGAAATTTCTCCACTGCGCATTCTCAAATCAAGTTCTTCAGATGACTTGATTTCAGGCTGTTCGAGAAAATAACGAGACCCCGAAATATTTTGTATATAAGAACGACTTTGGGGTGTTTGATCTCGGTCAAGCACCGCAAAACGTAGGTCCTCTACATCCATGTTGATTCCATACCCGAGCGTTAACATCAAGAAAATCGTTCCAAATAGAGCAAAAATTAGTCGGATAGGATCACGAATTAGTTCCAAAGATTCGCGGTAAGTATATCCAAGAAGACGCAGGGGACTGAAATATCGATTCTGAGGTACTGATTTAGGAAATGAGTGTGATGCCTGAATACTTTTGGATTGTTCTTTACTTTCATCAGCCTCTGTGAGGTAGTCTATAAATGCATCTTCAAGGTTTTCTTTATTTCGGGCATGGATCAAGGTTTCTGGAGTATCGCTGGCCAATACTTTTCCTTGATGCATCAAAGAGATCCGGTCACAGCGTTCCCCTTCATTCATAAAATGGGTTGAGACAAAGATCGTAACGCCTTGATTTCGTGAGAGGTCAATGAGCAGTTCCCAAAAACGGTCACGAGAGACAGGATCAACGCCGGAAGTAGGCTCATCAAGAATCAGTATCTGGGGGTTATGGACGACAGCCACAGCTAAAGAGAGACGTTGCCTGATACCAAGAGGAAGTTCTGCCGCAAAACTGTCAGCATAATGTTCCAGGTCAAAATGTTCTAGCATCTCTTTGATCCTAGGTTCTATTTCAGGTGGCGGAAGATGAAAGAGCTGGGCGTGTAGTTTCAGGTTTTGCCTGACCGTGAGCTCTGAATAAAGTGAAAAGCCCTGGGTCATGTAACCTACTCTACGACGTGTTGCTATATCTTGGGCATCAGAAGGATGACCAAAGAGCCATGCTTCCCCTTCGCTTGGGTTGAGTAATCCTGTGAGCATTTTCATTGTTGTAGTCTTACCACAACCGTTTGATCCCAGAAAGCCAAAGATCTCTCCACGTTCAATACTAAAACTCACATCTTCAACTGCAGTGAAGTCACCAAAACGCATAGTTAGCCCCTTGGCGATGATAGCTTCTTCACTATTTTTATAGTTCATATCGGTTCGTGGCGGCACAACAAGTGTTTTGTATCCTCGTCGCTTTGACTCAGGAAGTAATGCGATAAAGGCATCATCAAGATTGTTGGTTTCGGTTAATAGGTACAATTCATCCGGTGTACCTGTAGCTAATATCTTGCCATCATCCATTGCAACGATCCAGTCGAATCGTTCGGCTTCCTCCATATAGGCTGAAGCAACAATAACACTCATCCCCTCTCGACGAGTCCTTATTCGTTCAACTAGTTCCCAGAATTGACGGCGAGAAAGAGGATCGACCCCTGTTGTCGGTTCATCAAGGATTAATAGATCAGGATCATGAATAAGTGCACAGCAAAGACCCAGTTTTTGCTTCATACCACCGGAAAGCTTTCCTGCAGGACGATCACGGAAATGAGAAAGACCCGTACTTTCAAGAAGTTCATCAATCCTTGCTTTACGCTCGGCTTTTTCTTGTCCAAAAAGACGACCGAAAAAATCGACATTTTCTTCGACCGAAAGTGACATATACAGGTTTTTCCCAAGTCCCTGTGGCATATAGGCAATTCGAGGACCGATACTGCTCCGGTGTTTTTTGAAGCGCATGTCTCCATCAAAGACTTTGACAGATCCCTCCTGTATTTTTCTCACACCAGAAATTAATGCTAATATCGTTGATTTTCCAACCCCATCAGGACCTATAAGTCCAACCATGCAACCTTTGGGTATATCTAGACTTACATTATCCACTGCCATAGTATCACCATAATGATGACTTAGATTAAGCAGGGATACTATAGATTTCATGGTCTTGACTCGTTACGATCTCTCATAGTTAATGAATCCGGCCAAGGCATTGTTTCATTGAGTCGGACATAAGCAACACCTGGTAGTCCACTTTTGATTTTATGTAAATGTCCTTGTAAAAGTTCAGGAGCTATTTTTACTTTAACACGAAACATCAGTTTTTCTCTTTCTGTCTCAGTTTCTATCTCTTTAGGAGTGAATTGTGCTTCAGGAGAGATAAAACTTACCTTTGCAGGTATTGGGATATTCGGTAATGCATCCAAAACGATACGTGCTTCTGAACCAATGTTGATAAGACCAACTTCTGATGTCGGTAAAAAAATGGTCATATAAGTATCAATAAGATCTAGGACAACTAAAGCTTTACCGCCATTTCCGATCATTTCACCTTCTTCAACCAAGCGGTAAAGCACTCTTCCTTTTACTGGAGAGTAAAGTTTACTTTCTTGAAGTTGGACCTCTATACTTTCAGCATTTGCTTTTGCTGCATTAATTGCAGCTTCATAATTTGTTACCTGTGCTTTTGCTGCCATCAGCGCAGCTTCTGCCCTTTGATATTCAGTTTCATCTTCTTCTAACGTGATCAAAGCAATACTCTTGCTTTCAAAAAGTGTTTTACTTCTTAAATAATTTTTCTTTTTTTGAGTGAGATCAATTTCTTGTTGTGAAACAATGGCCTGAGCATAATTTTTATTTTGCTTAGCCTGTTCAACGCCTGCAAGTGCAACCTTATATTGGGCTTCAATTTCTCTTGTATCAAGTTCTGCCAACAACTGCCCTTTTTCAACCATATCTCCTTCTTGAGCATAAATATTGGCTATTCTCCCACCATATTTCGTTGTAATATCGACTTCCGTAGTTTCTAGTCTTCCATTACCAGAGGCGATTCCTTCATATTGATCAGTCTTATCCCAGTATTTTGTGAACATAAGTACAGAAGTGATCAGACCTATGATTACTAAAACATATAAGATATTTTTCAATAGACTTTGTTTCACATTTTTCTCCTCTGGCAACTTTTTTAATATTAAATAGTTAAGTATATACTATCTTAATTCCCTAAAAATGAAAACTTATAATATATACTATATTTGAGGGTTTTATAATGATTTAGTCTAAAGTATTATTTGCAAAAAGTATTATTTTTTTGAGTTTGAGTGAGAACAAAAATTATAGATATTTTTGAAGTGAAAAAGAAGTTCTCTCGGGCAGAAGCCCGAAAAGAGAAATTAGCAAGAGTAAGTTGTAATGTACTCGTATGCTGTTGGTCTACCTTCATCCGGCCAGATCTGTCTTTCGAACTGGTAGTGTTGGTAAGTAGTGATGAATTCTTCAGTAAATACCGGCTTAAGGAAGTCGTTATCAGCGATAAGTCCTTCAACTGCTTCTCTAAGCGTGTGTGGCATTTGAGGAATTTTCTTCTCTCTGATCTCATCAAGGCTGAGTTCGAAGAGGTCTTCATCCATTGGTCCAACGATTGGGTAACCACCTTTTTTGATACCGTCGATTCCTGCCATAAGAAGTGCAGCAAATGCAAGGTATGGACATGCAGTTGAATCCGGGAATCTTGTCTCGATTCTTACTGCCGGCTCACTTGCACCGTATGGGATACGACAAGCAGCAGATCTGTTTTGGCTTGAATAAGTCAAGATAGATGGTGCCTCAAATCCTGGTAGAAGTCTCTTATAAGAGTTTGTACTTGGGTTTGTAATTGCTGCAACTGCATCTGAGTGCTTGAAAATACCGCTTAGGTAGTCAAGTGCTGTTTTACTTAGGTTACCGTACTCACCTGGTGCGTAGAACATGTTTTTACCGTCTTTCCAGATAGACTGGTGTACGTGCATTCCGTTCCCGTTGTCTCCATAAAGTGGTTTTGGCATGAATGTAGCAGTCTTCCCGTTAAGGTGAGCTACCATTTTAACTACATATTTGTATTTTTGTACGTTGTCTGCTGCTTCAACCAATGTACCGAACTTGATACCGATCTCACCTTGACCTTGAGCAACTTCGTGGTGTCCAAGTACAACTTCAAGACCGATCTCTTCCATGATAAGCATCATTTCAGCTCTAAGGTCTACCATAGAGTCTGTTGGCATTGTCGGGAAGTAACCACCTTTTGTTCCTGGTCTGTGAGCCATGTTACCATACTCATATTTTGTATCAGAGTTCCATCCACCTTCTTCAGTGTCAACTTTGTAGTAAGCAGAGTTGATATCGTCTCTGAACTCTACGTTATCAAAAACAAAGAACTCATTTTCAGGTCCGAAGTATGCTACATCACCGATGTTTGCTTCATCAAGGTATTTTAGTGCATTTTTAGCAATTGATCTTGGACATTTTTCATACATTTGACCTTTGTAGATATCGTAAACATCACAGATTACAACGATCGTACTGTCAGCTGTGAACGGGTCAAGGAATGCAGTTTCTACATCCGGCTTAAGGATCATATCTGATTTGTCGATCGGCTGCCATGCGTCGATTGATGAACCGTCGAATGGAAGACCGTTCTCCAACATCTCTGCGCTTACTGCATGATTTCTATATGTAACATGGTGCCATGCACCTTTGATGTCTGTAAATCTAAAGTCTACAAACTCTACTTCGTTCTCTTCACAATATTTGTAAAATTCATCTGTGTTGTTCACAAATTTACCCATTAGGTTCTCCTCTGACATGAATTAAAATTTATCCAATAATTATAGCAGGTAAATATTTAGAGGAGGTAGTATTTATGATGAAAAATTAATCAATTATTTGAGCTTGAACTTTTAAGGGGATTTTTTGCTGTCTAAAAAGTAACCAACATACGGTCTCGCTGTCTAAAAGTGACTGCTTTTGTATAGCCTACTTCTTTGGCAAGCGCTGTGATCTCTTCATAGGCAAATCCGACCTGAGAAGGGGTATGTGCATCCGAACCGAAGGTGATCGGAATATCCAGTTCATAAGCTTCTTCGAGCAGTAGTTTGGAAGGATAAATCTCTCCTATCGGTTTACGAAGACCGGCAGCATTGAGTTCCATGACCATATCGGCTTTTTTAATCGCTTTAAGTGCATCTTTGGCAAGTAGTCTTATGTCGTGTTTTGGAAGGTATTTAAAGACTTTGATAAGGTCAAGGTGCCCTGCGATATCAAATCTTCCGAACTTTGCCATTGCTTCGATCGCTTCAAAGTATGCTTCCCATATTTCATCGACATCACGGTCCTTCCAACCGCTTAAAAACTCTGGATTGTCAAAACTCCACTTATCGATGAAGTGTACCGACCCGATGAAGTAATCTACCTCTTCACCCAATACACGTTCATCCATATGTCCCGGTAGATAATCTACTTCATAACCAAAGAGGATATCGATCTTCTCTTTATACTTTTCCCTGGCTTCAAAAATGTCATTACGGTAAGCATCCATCTCTTCAAAGGCCAATCTGTAATGCGGATCAAAATCCATTGGTGCATGCTCGGAAAACCCATATACATCAATACCGAGTTCAATGGCTCTTTGGATGTATTCATCAATGGTTCCTTCCGCGTGATTACAGCGGGTTGTGTGGTTGTGTATGTCAATTCTCATGGAGCAAATTTTAACATAAAAACAGATTTTTACTACTATTTAGGTAAAATTAGAGCAAAAATTATCCTAAATAGGCAAAACATGACTGAACAGAAGAAAGTAGAACTTTTAGCACCTGCAGGTAACCTGGAGAAGATGAAGATCGCTCTTAATTACGGTGCCGATGCCGTATATGGCGGTACCAGCACCTTCTCTTTGCGTATTCGTTCGGGTAAAGAGTTTGATATGGATGCCTATAAAGAGGGGATTGATTATGCTCACGCGAGAGGTAAAAAAGTCTATACGACGATTAATTCCTTCCCTTTTAATTCTCAAGTAAAACTGTATGAGAACCATATCGCAAAGATGGCTGAACTTGGGCCTGATGCACTGATCGTCTCAAGTCCGGGGATCGTAAAGATGGCAAAGCAGATTGCTCCCAATATCCCGATCCATCTTTCTACTCAGGCTAATGTAATGAATGCCCTTGATGCACAGGTTTATTATGACATGGGAGTAACACGTATCATTGTGGCACGTGAGATCAGTCTTAAAGATTGTGAAGCGATCAAGTCTGTACTCCCTGATCTTGAACTGGAGGTTTTTGTACATGGGTCGATGTGTTTTGCTTACTCAGGAAGATGTCTGATCTCAGCTATACAGACAGGGCGTGTGCCAAACAGGGGAAGCTGTGCAAATGACTGCCGTTTCCCATATGAGATCTACGCTCACAATCCTGAAAGCGGTACGACGTTTAGACTTGATGAAGAAGAAGGTATAGGTACCTACATCATGAATGCCAAAGATATGAATATGGCTTCACATGTCGATGAAATACTCGCTTCAGGGGTGATCGATTCACTTAAAATAGAGGGGCGTACCAAGTCTCCATACTATGCGGGAGTCGTGACTAAAGCATATCGTGCAGCTATCGATGATTACTATGCGGGAAAATTTGATCCCCAAAAGTATCAGGCTGAACTGAACACCACACAGAACAGAGGTTTCAGCGATGCATACTTGATCTCACGTCCTTTTGAACGTAATGATACCGAATCACATGACTTTACTATCCAAAACGGTACGCATCAAGTCGCTGCTTTGGTCAGTGAAGACGGCAAAACCTGGCGTTGTAAAGACAAGACCTGCATAGGGGATGAGGTAGAGATCGTGCTTCCTGTAGGTGCGACTGTAGAACTGGTGGATAATGAATACGGTAAGGTCGAAGAACGTGATGGTAGATACTGGCTTACGTTCAAAAAACTTATTTCCATCTCAGGCAAAGAGTTTGAGTGTATTCACAGCGGTGACCTGAATGATATCCTTCTCCCCGCAGAACTTCCTGGCTATACGATCCTTAGACGCGGTATCGCTGAAGCATTGGAGAAGAAAGGGTTGACAGAAGACTCTACCCCTATGAAAATGGTGCCAAAAGACAGGGTATGTGACTAAGTGGGCTTTGGAATGTATATTTGAGTTTGACCATTTAAGTGTCGCATTGAGATATGCATTTTGCCAAAAGAAAAACCAAAAAGCTTTAAATAAAAGGAAAACAAAATGAAATTTGTATCGATTGTAATGGGAAGCAAGAGTGACTTTGATGTAATGAAAGAGTGTGCTACTACACTTGAAAAGTTTGGTGTACCGTATGAGTTGATTATCTCTTCAGCACATAGAAGTCCTGAGAGAACAAAAAACTATATCAAAGATGCAGAAGAGAGAGGGGCACAGGTATTTATCGCTGCTGCAGGTATGGCAGCACACTTGGCAGGTGCACTTGCAGCAACAACTACGAAGCCTGTATTGGGTGTTCCTATGGAGAGCGGACCGCTTAAAGGTGAGGATGCTCTTTTGAGTACGGTAATGATGCCTGCTGGTATGCCGGTAGGTACAGTAGCGATCGGAAAAGCAGGTGCAACAAATGCAGCATACCTTGCGATCCAGATCATGGCACTGCAAGATGATGAACTGAGAGTAAAACTTCAAGAAGACCGTATCGCAAAAGCAAAAAAAGTAGAGCTTGACTCTGCTGAGATCGAAGTAAGACTCTAGTCTTTAAAAGTTAGGAATATTATGAATAAAGATGCTATCACATTTAGCGAATTACTACTAAAACTTCAGCAGTTCTGGGCTGAGCAGGGATGTAATATCGTACAACCGTATGATATTCCTGCAGGTGCAGGAACATTCCACCCTGCTACCCTGCTTAGAAGTCTTGACAACAAGCCTTGGAGTGCTGCATATGTTGCACCGAGCCGAAGACCGACAGACGGTCGTTACGGAGAGAACCCGAACCGTCTTGGAGCATACTATCAATTCCAGGTGCTCATCAAACCGAGTCCGGATAATATCCAGCAGCTTTATCTTCAGTCTCTTGAGTATTTGGGGCTTGACCTTACTCAGCATGACATCCGTTTCGTCGAGGATAACTGGGAATCTCCGACGCTTGGTGCATGGGGACTTGGCTGGGAAGTATGGCTTGACGGGATGGAGGTAACACAATTTACCTACTTCCAGCAGGTTGGAGGTATCGCGTGTGATCCGGTGGCCGTGGAGATCACTTACGGAACAGAGCGTCTGGCAATGTACCTGCAAGGTGTGGAATCTGTCTTTGATATCGTTTGGAACAAAAACGGTGATGAGGTGACAACATATGCGGATGTACACAAAGAGAGTGAGTATGAATTCAGTAAATACCACTTTGAAGTAGCAACTACAGAGAAGCTTTTTGCACATTTTGAAGATGCGAGTGCAGAGTGCAGACTCTGTTTGGAAAAAGGGCTTCCTCTTCCTGCGTATGATCAGTGTATGACTGCTTCACATGCCTTTAATGTACTGGATGCAAGAAAAGCAGTTTCACAGGCGCAAAGACAGAACTACATTCTCAAAGTACGTGAATTGGCGATCGGTTGTGCACAGTTGTATAAAGATCAGGAAGCAGAACGCAATCAAAGAGTCGCACAAAGGTAAGCGGGATGAAACTACAAGAAGTCTATGATTTCCTTGATCGTATCAGTCCTTTTGAACTACAGGAGAAATGGGATAACTCCGGACTGATCGTAGGTGATATGCATAGAGAAGTCTCACAGGTTGTTGTCTCTCTTGATATAGATGAAGCGATGATAGAAGAGGCAAAAGAGGAGACGCTTTTTGTAGTGCATCATCCATTGATATTTGGTAAACTTACACAACTTGACTTCTCCAAATATCCTTCCAATCTGATCGAAAAGATGATCTTGAAAAGACAGTCATTGGTTGCTTTGCATACCAATTTTGACCAGACACATCTCAATAGATATGTCTTTGAAAAGGTACTTGGATTGAAAATGGCGCATGAAGCACCATTTGTCTGTATGGCACGAGGTGAGTGGTGTTACAAAGAACTGCTTGAACTGATCAAAAAGAAGTTTGACCTGCCGACACTTAAAGTAGTAGGTAAAAAAGAGAAGATCACCTCTATCGCTCTGACTACCGGAGCAGGTGCTTCCCTTATCGATATGGTCGATGCTGACTGTTTTTTAACAGGTGACATCAAATACCACGATGCGATGAAAGCAATGAGTGAAGATCTGATGATGGTTGATATCGGACATTACGAGAGTGAGAAGTTCTTTGCACAGATACTTTATGATGAGTTGAAAGTTTTACCTCTTTTGGTTATAATTGCGCAATCTAAAAATCCGTTTGAGATTGATAATACTATCTAAAACCCCAAACCCTTTAAAGGAACAAGATGAATAAACATCTAAATGAATTGATCGCACTTGCAAAAAACGATCAGACGATCGACAGTTATGCACCTGCGATTGAAGCTGCAGATAAAAAAGTAAAAAAAGCACAGAAAAAAGTGGATGCTGTACAAGAAGAGATCGATACGCTAACGAAAGAAATTTCTCAAAATGAAGAGAAAGTCAAAAGCTTTGATGAACAGTTGAAGATCCTTAATGAACAGTTAGCAAGCAATGCAAAAAAAGCAAAAGACATCAGCACTGAAAAAGAGATGCAGGCACTTTCACTTGAAGAAGATATTGCAAAAGAGAAGATGACTTTTGCCAATGAAGAGATCGAAAGACTTCAAGGTATCAATGAGACAAAGAAAGAACTTCTAAAAGAAGCAGAAGAGAGACTGCAAGCACGTAATGAAGAGCTTACTGCGATTGCTGAAGTTGTGAATGTTGAGAAAGCTGAGATCGAGCAATCAAAAGGTGAGTTGTTCGTTAAAAGAGAAGAGCTTACAAGAAACCTTGAGCAGAAAGTTTTGGCATTTTATGAGAAGATCCGTATCTGGGCAGGTAACACAGCAGTAGTTCCAGTGAAAAAACAGGCATGTTACGGATGTTATATGAAACTCAATGATAAAACATATGCTGAAGTAATCAAGGCTGAAGAGATTGTGACTTGTCCACACTGTGGAAGAATCCTTTATATCGAGCGTGTTACGCCAGAAGCGTAATGAAATGAAAGACTATGGAGAAACTTTTCTTTTTTCTCTATAGCAGTACTATGGCAGTGGTTTATGTCACTGCTCTGCCTTTTTTACTCCTTTTTGCACTTAAACAAAAGTATCGCCTATCGATACCTGCAAGATTTTTTCTATGGAAGAACAGTCCGTTGAAAAGTGATGGTGTATGGTTCCACTCCTGTAGTTTTGGAGAAGCACTGGCAATTAAACCTTTGGTATCACAGTTGCCTCAAGATGCACTTCGTATGACAACAACGACACAAACAGGTTTTGAAGTAGTAAAACACTATACGGATCAAAGTCGTTTTTTACCCTTTGAGCCGTTACTCTTTGGTTGGTTGAAGCCGCAAAAAGTACTGGTAGTGATGGAGGCAGAATTTTGGTATCTGCTTTTTACTTTGGCAAAAATAAGGGGTGCAAAGACACTCTTGATCAATGCACGTATGAGTGACAGGTCATTTCCAAAGTATTATAAGATACGTTGGTTTTATGCACATATATTTAGATCGATTGATGAAGTATATGCACAAACTCAGAAAGACAAAGAGCGCTTGGAGCTTCTGGGTGCTAAAAATGTGGCAGTGATCGGAAATATAAAGCTGGCAAAACTCACTGCTGCGACTAAAATAATGCAAAAGCCATCGGGGTTGATCGTATGCGGTGCCAGTACGCATGAGGGGGAAGAGGGATTGATACTTGATGCCTATATGAAGCTTAAGGCTGAGCAGAATGATGCCAAGCTTATTTTGGTTCCAAGACATCCCGAACGCTTTGATAAGGTCGCAGATCTTATTGCACAGGTTGCCAAGTATCATGGATTGAATTGGCACCGGTATTCACAAGATGAGGGTCTAGATAGCGATATCATACTTGTTGACAGATTAGGTGAACTGGTGAATATCTATGCAGTAACCGATATTGTGATCCTCGGGGGTGCATTTGAGCCTATCGGAGGTCATAATGCTGCTGAAGCAGCACAGTTTGGCTGTAAGATCATTTCCGGTAAACACTATTTTAATCAAAAAGACATTTTTGATGCAATAGAAGGTATCGCTGTGGTTGAAGCATTTAATCTTTCACGTAGACTTTTGCAGCATAATCTGCTTAAGCCTACAGTGATAAAACAAAGAAGTGATATATCACCGATCGTCGAGAGTATACAAGATGTTTTATAGTATTAAAGAAGATCATGTTACACTCAGGATCAAGGCTCAGCCCGCAGCTAGCAAGAATGCATTTTCCGGGATCTATGGCGAAGATGCAATCAAGATTACAATCAAAGCACCGGCAGTTGAGGGTGCAGCGAACCAGGAACTGGTAAAATTTTTGGCAAAGAGTTTCAAAGTTGCCAAAAGCGATATTGTTTTTAAGAGTGGAGCACAGAGCAAAATAAAGATTATTGAGCTCCCTGTAACAGAAAAATTTAAAGAGTGGGTGGAACACAATGGCTACGGAACAAGCATTTAAAGTATTGGCAATACAAGAAGGTATTTCCAATAATAGAGCAAAAGCACTGATTGATAACGGGTTGGTCTTTGTTGGAGATAAACAGGTAAAGATCGCTAGGGCACAGATCAACACGGAAACTAAGTTTCGTATCGAGTATCCAAGTGACGTAGAAGTCCTTTATGAAGATGAGAATATCATTGCGGTCAATAAACCGGCACAAATAGATAGTTATGATATTCAAGATGCAATTGAAGGTGCTGAATTGTTACATAGACTGGATCGAGATACTTCAGGCGTTCTGTTACTTGGAAAAAATCGTGAGTTCGTTGACAAAGCGGTCAAAGAGTTCAAGAATCGTAGAGTAAAAAAAGAGTATATCGCCTGGGTTGAGGGTGTAGTGTATGACACAATGGAGATTAATGACCCAATACTCACGATCAAAAAAGGTAAGGCCTTTTCAAAGATTGATCCTGTACGCGGTAAAAAAGCGTATACAAAAGTGATCCCTGATGAAGTACAGGGTAAAAAGTCCAAGGTGAGAGTAGAGATCACAACAGGACGTACACACCAGATACGTGTGCATTTGGCAAGTGTAGGGCATCCTATAGTGGGTGATGAGCAGTATGGTTCAGTTACGAAGTCTAAGCGTATACTACTGCATTCAGCAAAAATGTGTATTTTTGACTACACTTTTGAAGCACCTGAGCCTCAAGATATCCGTAGGTATAAATAGGCCCTATAAGCCAAGATTGGATAAAATCACAGCAATATTATTGAGAATTCAAGGTAAAAAATGTTTGATACGTTAACCGATAGTTTTAAAAATGCCATAGGCAAGATTCGTTTTCATGATGATGAGAAAGCACTCAAGAAAGCGACTGATGAACTTAAAAAATCACTTCTGAAAGCAGATGTTCACCATAAAGTGGTCAAAGAGCTTATCAAAGCTGTGGAACTGGATACCAAGAAAAACGGTATTGGTAAAGAACAGTTTATGGCTGCATTACAAAAAGAACTCACCGATATACTTACTATTGAAGGTGCCCCCAAAGGGTTTACCTTTGCTTCCAAGCCACCAACCGTGGTGCTCATGATCGGTCTTCAGGGTTCCGGTAAGACAACTACAACTGGGAAGCTTGCTTATTTCCTAAAGGAACAGAAAAAGAAAAAAGTATTGGTTATTGCTGCTGACCTTCAGAGACTTGCAGCAGTAGAACAGCTTAAACAGATCACTTCACAAATTGAAGTTGATCTGGTTGCTGATGAAAATGCTTCTCCTGAAACGATTGTGAAGCAGGGACTCGAGAAGGCCCAAAAAGAGCTTTATGATGTGGTACTGATCGATACTGCCGGACGTTTGGCTATCGATGAGGAACTGATGGATGAACTGGCACGCGTGAAAGAAGTGGCCGAGCCTGATGAACTCTTCTATGTAGCAGATGCTATGACAGGTCAGGATGCTGTGAGAACAGCACAGACCTTTAAAGAGAAGATAGGAATCACAGGTGTTGTACTCTCGAAATTTGACGGTGATAGTAAGGGTGGAGTTGCACTTGGACTAAGCGAGCAGGTAGGTGCACCACTTCGTTTCATTGGTGCGGGTGAGAAGATGCCGGACCTTGAGCAGTTCATTCCTGATCGTATCGTGAGCCGTCTTATGGGAGCAGGGGATGTAGAATCACTTGCTGAGAAAGCTGCTGCGGCTATTGATCCTAAAGAAGCGAAAAAAATGACTCAAAAGATCAAGAAAGGTCAGTTTAATTTCAATGACTTCCTAGATCAGATGGAGCAAATGAAGAAGCTTGGATCGATGAAATCAATAATGGGGATGATCCCGGGAATGAGCGGTATGGCAAAACAGATCGGTGATCTGGATTTGGAAAATTCTGCTGAGATCAAGATGATCAAGGCGATGGTATCCTCTATGACAGCCAAAGAGAGAGAAAACCCTGATCTTCTCGATAATATGCGTAAAAGAAGAATTGCTGCAGGTGCAGGGCTTGATCAAATGCAAGTGAACCGTGTCCTAAAGCAATTTAAAAATGCTGCGAAGATGGCTAAAAAGCTATCAGGTAAGGGTGGCATGAAACAAATGCAGGATCTAATGAAACAGATGCAAGGCGGTGGATTCCCCGGTATGCCTCGCTAAGCTGCCATAAAATCAGGTGCAAGTCATTGCACCTTAATTTAATAAAAACTTTATATTTATTATGTTAGAATCGCGTTCCAAAAGTCTTGATGAGTGTTCTGAGTCATTAAAGAACAGTTGTCAGGATTTATCAAGTAAATCTTAATCCTCTGAGATTACATAAAAAAAATATTTTCATAAGGAAAAAAAATGACAAAGATCAGAATGACAAGAATGGGTAGAAAGAAGAAGCCATTTTACAGAATCGTAGTTACAGACAGTAGAAAAAGAAGAGACGGTGGTTGGATCGAATCTATCGGTTACTACAACCCGATCGGTGAAACTAAAGATATTAATATCGATGCTGAAAGACTAAACTACTGGCTAAGTGTTGGTGCTCAAATGACTCCAACAGTACAAAGAATTGCTGGAAAATAATTTTTTATGGTAGATGCGTTCCTTATCGCTTATTCGAAACTTTTAGTGGAGCATCCCGAAGATATCTCAGTAGAGATTACTGAGATAGATGAAGGGTTGGATGAGATCACTATATATGCTAACGATGAGGATGTCGGCAAGCTTATCGGTAAGCAGGGACGCATGATAAACTCTATCAAGACAGTCATCTCCGGCTGTAAAGCAAAATACGGTAAAAACTACCGTCTCAATGTAAAGCCAATCGCATAATGGAAAAATTTTTTATCGCTCAGATCGGGCGTACCGTAGGACTTTGGGGTGACCTTAAGATCCATCTTCATACAGACTTCCCGGAACAGTTTAAAGTAGGACAGACGTATCATAGTGACCGCGGAGAGCTGACACTGATTGATATCAATGCAAATAAGGGCACTGTACGTTTTCAAGGGTATGCAGGTGTAGAGGCTGCAAAGAAGTTGACTAATGCAAAGATCTATGCAACTGAAGCAGAAACCAAGGCCAATTGCGCCTTGAGTGAAGGTGAACATTTCTGGTTTGACATTATAGGTTGTAAAGTGATGCAGGATGATGAGCTTCTGGGTGAAGTAGAAGATATCCAGCGTATGCTGGATGTGGATTACCTGCTAATCACAACTGATGAGTCATTGGTAAAAGAAGGGTTTGCAAAAAACTTCCTTTTGCCATATATTCCAAGATATATACTCAATGCGGATACTGATAATAAAAAAATCTTTACACAAGATGCTAAAGATATATTAGAAGCCTCCTGATCATAGGAGGCTTTTGAACAAAGTTCAAAAACTACGCTAACGCTGTATCTGCTTTTGTAGCAGGTTCATGCGATTAATCACTTTAAGGAATAATCATGCGCTTTTCTTTTGTAACACTTTTTCCTAACTTGATTAAAGGGTATTTCACTGAGAGTATCCTAAAGCGGGCTATTGATGAAAATAGGATCTCGATAGATTTTTTTAATCCACGCGACTTTACAACAGATAAATTCAATAGAGTAGATGCTCCAATGGTAGGTGGAGGTGCAGGAATGCTGATGACCCCACAACCGCTTATGGATACATTGGATAGCATAAAAAAAGAATCTCCTGATGCCCATATTATTTTTGTTACACCTGTGGCAAAACCGTTTAAACAAAACGATGCTAAGCGTTTGGCCGGGAAAAAGCATATTGTTTTTGTTTCAGGAAGATATGAGGGGATTGATGAGAGGGTGATCGAGGCACATGCAGATGAGGTTTTTTCGATCGGAGATTTTATTCTTACCGGTGGAGAATTGCCGAGTATGGTGATGTGTGATGCGATAAGTAGAAATATTGAAGAGGTATTGGGCAACATTGATTCATTGAGTATGGAAAGTTATGAAGGGTCGTTTTTAGAAGCACCTTCATTTACAAAACCAAAAAATTATCATGGACGTGAAGTAGTTTCAGAGTTCTTAAAGGGTAATCATAGTAAAATCACGGACTTTAAAAGAGACTTGGCTTTGTGTAAAACAAAGTTTTTCCGTCCAGACTTATACAAAAAAGGTATAAAACATGAGAAATAAATACATCGAAAGCTTCGAACAGGCGCAACTAGAAGGTAAAACTATTCCTGAATTTAGAGCGGGTGATACTTTAAAAGTATCTGTAAGAATTAAAGAAGGTGACAAAGAAAGAATTCAGGACTATGAAGGTCTTTGTATCTCAATCAGAGGTGAAGGAACAGGTAGAACTTTCACTGTAAGAAAAATGGGAGCAAACTCTGTAGGTGTTGAAAGAATCTTCCCACTTTACTCTGATAGTATCGAGAACATCGAAGTTAGAAGAAGAGGTAGAGTTAGAAGAGCGAAGCTTTACTACCAAAGAGCACTTAAAGGTAAAGCTGCACGTATTAAAGAGCTTAGAAGAAAGTAATCTTTCTCTCTGCTTTTTGCATCTTCGGATACCTGGGTGCGGTCAGCTGCATATATGTAGCCTTCTTTACCCAGGTATCCAAATCTACAACAATTTAAAAATAAATCTTTACTTCCTTTAAATAAAACTCCAAAACTTTACACAATTACAAAGACACTTTATATATCACTACTTTATCATTGTACTTAATGCTAAATGCTTTTTGCTATAATTATCCAAAACTGAGGTATAGGGGACTCTTTTTTAATGCTAACTACTGTCATACATAGAATTATCACTCTTTTACAGCTTATTTTTGTCATTACTTTTATTGTTTTTGAAGAGCTGATCTGGGAAGGAATCGCAAAGCCGATCTACACATATGTACATGGATTGAGGATACTTCAACGTATAGAAGTCAGGGTACATGATGCCAATCCTTCATTAATCCTTTCAATATTCGTAGTACTATTGGCTCTTGTAGAGTCATTTGGTATTTATGCAGGTGTACTTTTTGTGAGTGGTCAGGTTATCTTGGGTGTTATACTTTATGTAGCAAAAATCCCTGTAGCAGCATTTACATTCTGGCTGTTTAGAGTGACTGAAGATAAACTTATGCAGTTTGGCTGGTTTAAATGGATTTATGAAAAAATTATGGATGCAGTCGACTGGCTTAAATCATCTGATATCTATATCCAAACAATGAACAGGCTGAAGATGGTCAAAATGAAATTGAAAGAGTGGTTCAAGACTTTTAAATCAAAGTATTTCGCCAAAGAGAGCCCTTTTGTTACTAAAATAAAACAGTTTTATAAAGCGATCAAAACAATACTGCGCAGATCATAGTCATGAAAAGAAATAGTATTTTTTGGCTCTTTACAGTCTTTTTGAGTACTATAATTGTCTTAGGATTATTGCTAAGTATTGAACAGAGCCGTACCTTTTTAGTAGCATTATTTATCCGTATATTTGTTTTTGCAAAACATCATGTGATTGCTATTCTTTCTGGATTTTTTCTTGTAAAAGGAAAGTTTATTTTTTCACTTTTTATCAAAAAGATCGCTTTGCTCTCTGCAACAGGACTAAGTAAACGCTATTTTATAGAGAAGGTTCTCACACATCATATTAGAATACACTTTGTTGATCATATCAAGGATGATCTGCTGCGCTTGGGGCATTATGTCAAGAATAATTTTAGAAGATTCCCGATCATTAAACAGATTATTGCTGTGATGGCATTTCTTAGTTCATTAGGAATAGTAGGAAAATTCATGGGCTTGATGTTGGCAATCAAGGTATTTGTGGCAAAGTTCTGGAGTTTTTTGTTGGCGGTATTTCTCAAGCTTGGTACGGCAGCCGGCTACTTTTTTACTGATTATCTATGGGGTAGCTGGATCGCACCTATTCTTGAAGTGGTCATTTTCTCTTGGTTTTTGGAGTGGTTGGAAAAGGTTCCTTTTCTTAAAAGTTTTTTTCAAAAACTGTATGGAATATTATATAAGGGTTTGAAAAGTGTTGAAATAATTATTGAAAAGATCTTTACTCTCCCTTTAAGAGCCATTTTTGCTTATCTGGCAAAATGGGTAAAGCAGTGGATAGAAACATTTATAGGAGAAAAAAGGTTGTCTTCCTGGTACGCACTTCAAAAAATAAAATCACTCAAGCCAAGTACCTATGTAAAGCTTCAAAAAAAGCGTCAAGAGAGAAAAAGAGAGAAAAAAGGATCTCTCTCTGCATATGAAAAGCTTAAAGCAAAACGTTTGAAAAGAACTCAGTAAGATCGGTTCTTCATTGCTTGTTTTGCTTCTCTATCCAATGTTTTTTCTTTGAGGTCAGCACGCTTGTCGTGTAATTTCTTTCCTCTGGCTATAGCTATACTTGTCTTAGCTCGGTTTTGTTCATTAAAGTAGATCATAAGCGGTACGATCGTAAGGCCCTCTTTATGTACTTTTACATAAAGTTTTTCCAGTTCTTTTTTATGAAGAAGCAGTTTTCTTGGTGCCCTTGTATCCGGGGTAAAGTGTTTACTGGCAGTTTCCAGATGTGCAATATGGGCATTCATCAAAAAGAGTTCACCTCTGATAAAACGGCAGTAGGAATCTTGTAAATTGGCACGTTTTGCACGCAGTGCTTTTACCTCTGCACCGGTAAGTACGATGCCGGCCTCGAACTTTTCAAGAATTTCATAATCATGTTTGGCTTTTTTATTTTGTGCGATGATATTGATAGCCAAAACTTTCCTTTTTTCAAAATATTTTATTTACGTAATTATAGCATAAGGAGTACTTAGCAGATCATTTTTCAATAAACTAGTAATTAATTTAAGAATGTTATAATTTACTATAATATAATTACTATGCATCATTAAAAAAGCCAAATTTAACGTAAGGGGAGACAACAAACCAGAGACTCGGGTAGGAGTCAATGGATTGCCTGAAGATGTTTATTTTTCTTTGTGATTCATTAGTTTAAATCTTATCAATAAGGGAGGAAGGAAGATGAAACTGTTTTGGGCAGTAATCTCACTATTGGCAATCACTAGTTTGCAAGCAGAGGAGATCAATAAAAAATATGAGACCAATGAGAACTGTAACGCATGCCATATGGAGATATCCAAAAGATGGGCGACTTCAAGACACTCAAACTCACATTTTTCCAAAAATGATCTTTTTAAAAAATCATTAGAGTTTATGGTTCGCAAAAATCCTACACTTATCTTGGATGAAGTAAAAGTTGAATGTGCTCAATGCCATAATCCTAGAATTACAAAGAAAACAGTTGAAGATAAAGATAAATATCTCTTGTTAATGGGCATTGAAGAGAACAAAAAAGAGATGGACAGAGTACTCAATACCAAAAATATGCAAAATGGTATTAACTGTGTTGTATGTCACAATATTGATGAGATCCATTTAGATAAATCTAAAGGTTCGCAGGGGATGAACACGGTTAAGTTCGGAGAACAGGGAACAATGTTCGGACCATTTGATGATGCTGTCTCGCCATATCATAAGACAGCACAAAGAGCACACTTTATGACGGATGAGCCTACACTTTGTTTTGTATGCCACTACAGTACTCCAAATAAACACGGTGTTGAAGTTTATGCAACAGGGAAAGAGTATGATGCTACAGGATCGAACGAAGGGTGTAAAGATTGTCATATGAGCGAGAAGTATGAAGGATTTGCTTCTAACTACAGTCAAGGTGGCGGAAAACCTAAGCCGAGGATGGTGAGAGAACACCGTTTTGCAAGTGTTGATAATAGCAATATCATGATCAATTATATCGATGTTAAAAGCAGTACAAAAAGGGGTAAATTTATCCTTACTTTGAAAAACAAATCACCGCATGCTATCCCAACAGGTTATGGACTTAGAGAGATTATCCTGCATGTAGACTATTTTGACAAGACAGATAAAAAAGTCGGTGAGGACCGAAAAGTATTAGAGACAAGATGGGTAGATGCAAAGGGTGAAGAGACGATCCCTCATTTGGCAGCTTCAAAATCCAAAGATACAAGACTCCAAGGGAAAGCTACACAAGATTATGAGTTTGATGTACCGCAAGGTGCAGATTATGCAAAATATACTTTCTCATATCGTCTGATCAATGAAAAGATGGCTAAAGAACTTGGTGTTACTGATCCATTCTTCTTAAAAGAGTATATATTCTCAGAAAGAAGAATTCACCTTAACTAAATAGCAGAAAAAGAGGCTTGGTGGAAGAGTATCAAAAAGAGGAGCTTGAGGTACTCTACCAAGACCGGTTTCTGATCGCTGTCAATAAACCCTCAGGACTGCTTGTCCATAAATCTCCCATTGATAAACATGAAACAAGGTTTGCACTTCAGATCGTACGTGACCAGATAGGACAGTATGTCTATCCTGTTCATAGACTCGATAAACCAACCTCCGGGATACTGCTGTTTGCTCTAGATCAAGAGGTTGCCAAAGTCATGTCCGATATGTTCCGAAGCGGGAATGTTTCAAAGGAGTATGTCGCTGTAGTAAGAGGCTATTGTGAAGAGGAGGGTTTTATCGATCATCCGCTCAAACAGATGCTTGATACAAAGGCTCAAAAAGAGCAGGGGATTACCAAAGAAGCTCAGGATGCACAGACCTACTATAAGCGTGTGGCTACAGTAGAGCTGCCTTATGCTGTAAGCCGCTACTCGGTTGCCAGATACTCACTGGTCAGGCTCCAACCCAAAACAGGCCGTAAACATCAGTTAAGACGCCATATGAAGCATATCTTTCATCCGATTATAGGAGATACAAAACACGGTAGGGGTGAGCACAACAAGCTCTTTAGAGATAAGTTCGATGTTCACAGGCTTTTGTTGCATGCCAATAGAATGAATTTTGAGCATCCTGTAACCAAAGAGAAGTTGGAGATCAGCGCTCCCTTGGATGAAACTTTTGAAAAGTTATTTGAGATATTCGGATGGGAAACTATCTAGTGTCTTTTAAGCAATAAAATTTATAATAAAATAAATCACAAATACAAAGGTAGGACTATGAAAGAAGATGATTTAAACACACACTTTTCAGGGCACACTTCTTCTCTGCAACTACTTTATGAAAATGCTTCTTTAGACGAAAAGCATCAGCTAAATGAGCACATTAAACACCTACTTGGTACATATAAAGAAGCAAATACTCATTTTATAGAAAAAAAGCTGCACCTGAATGAAATTGACGAAAAAGGAACTCTGATATTTTTCACTGGAAAGATGGGAGCTGGAAAATCAACTTACTCAAAAAAACTGGCTAGTGAATTGGACGCAGTTCTTTTATCTGAAGACGATTGGCTATCTGCTATTTATCCAGAAGAAATAAAAAACTTTGACGACTACATTAAATACTCCTCTCGCTTAAAGCCTTTATTAAAAGAACATGTACAAAGAATTTTACATTCAGGAACTTCTGTGGTTATGGATTTCCCTGGGAACACAAAGAAGCAGAGAGCATGGTTTAAAGAAATATTTTTAGAGGATCAAATCCCTCACAAATTGATTTATCTTAAAGCAGAAGATCAATTGTGTTTAAAGCGGCTTAAACAAAGAAGGCAAGATTTGCCAGAACGCGCTCAATTTGATACGGAAGAAGTTTTTCATCAAGTAACCAGCTATTTTCAAGCTCCTACTGCTGATGAAGGGTTTAACATTGAAGTTGTATGTCAATAGAGACTCACAATTTACAAAAAACAGACATACAAACTGGAGCTTATTGGTTCCCACGTTGTACGTGGTAACCCATACTTCAATCAATGATTCAAGTAAAATGTTTTTTGTTAATAAATCAGCTATATGCATTCCCACGAAAATCGTGGGAACGAGAGAAATATGAAGTGGTACTAATGTAAGTTTGCATTCCCGATCAGGAGATCGGGAACGAGAGAAAATCGGCATAGTCTTTACTGACTCAATAACTGATATAAGTTAAGCAATAGGAGTAATATTTGAAGGGAAAAGCAATAATATTTTTTGCTACCAAAGACGAACTGATAGATATCATCGAAGAGGCATTCTTGGATATTGATTTTAAATTGTATCGCATTGATGATATACAAAATAACGAAGCAGAAGTATATCAGTCAATTGAAGAAGTTCCGGATATAGGTATTTCAATTGCAGGAAATCATGTATTAGATAAACGGTATTTATTAATCCCCTCAAATCAGGAAATGGCTATTGAATCAATAGCGCTTAAAAAGGGTGGATTTAATTATAATGCAGATCAAGGTAATAATCCTGATAGTGTATTATTTGAACCAGGGGGCGTTTATAAAGATTATGAAGCAATTATTTCTGGACAAATTAGTACTATCTCAGAAAGTGAATGGTCATTAAAACTTTTCAATAACTTATCATCAAAAATTAAGAAGAAGTTTACACCGATTAAGTCTTATTATGTGAGTAAAAATGCAGAAGTAAAATTAGATGAGGGGATCCGCCTAACAGCAGCTGTTAATAGACCTACTTTATATGATTTAAAAAAAGAGGAAAATAATTAGACAAATATAAAATAAGAGAGCTGGAATGAAAACCTTATAAAATATATAACTTTATAAGGTTTTGTATACATATTTGCACTGGTCTCACTGGACATTAGTTTTTTATTCGAAAAAACGTACTTCCGCTCCCCGAAAAGAACCATCCCTCTTTGGCCTGCGGAACCTCTCCAAGTTCCGGGTAAGCGATCAGGGCAGCAGCGTAAAGGTCATTGAGTATGATCGGATCAGCGATTGTTTCGAGTAGCGTTCTTGAGTCGATCTTCTCCCATCCCGTAAAACTGCATAAGGTGATGTCATCAAGTAGATGTTTTTTAAAGGTTTTATAGACTACGGTGGTATCACACCCTATCTTGGGAGTGAAAAGTTCCAAGTGAAGTGTTTCCTCTTCAAAAGGCTCAACGATCTCCCCAAAACCGCTGACATTCGCAGATGGGTAGTTTTGAATAAAAAAAGGCAGATCGGCACCTATCTGGCTACCAAGCTGAGAGAGGGTAGGTGTATCGATCCCGAGATTGCACACCTCATTGCATAGGCGCATAAATGCAGCAGCATCCGAGCTTCCCCCGCCAAGTCCTGCCTGGCTTGGGATACGTTTGGTGACGATCACTTTATGATGTTTAAAAAAGTTTTCCAGTTTAGGGTCTTTGGTATACTTTTTCAGGCTTTGGTAGGCCTTATAAATGGTATTTGATTCCAAAGGTACACCTTCGCATCCCTCTATCGAAAACTCTTCAGCTATACAAGGTTCAAAAGTGATCGTATCATAGAGGTCATCCACTCTCATAAAACGCGAGATCAGTGTATGGTATCCCTCTTTGTGTCCGGTAATCTTCAAAAAGATATTGACCTTGGCATGGGCATTGATCGTATACACCTAATTCTCCTCGAACTTTGGGATTCTATTGAGTTTGTAGCTCACCTCTCCCTCTTTTATCTCTAAGATAGCAAAGAAGTTGGAAGTCTCGATAAGGTAAGTTCCGTCTTGTTTGATATCAAAATAGTCTATAGAGAGTTTCTTGCCTAGTTCAAGATAGGTTGGATCTCCCGTATAGGTATTGCGGGGGATCGCCAGGTGTTCAAAAGGATTGAGTGCTTTTTCATTCTCAAACTTGAACTTTCCTTCATGGATACGGTGAAGTGATGAGAGTGTTCCGTCTACACCTAATTTTTCAGCGATTATTGCACCAAGGCTGCGTATATAAGCCCCTTCGCTTACAGTTGCTTCAAAATGGATAAAGGGATGGTTATAGTTGATTAGTTTGATCTCATAGATGGTGGAGGTGATCGTTTTGAGTTCTACCTCTTTTCCTTCACGTGCCAATTCATAGGCTCGTTTCCCACCTATCTTTTTTGCAGAGTATTTGGGTGGATAGTAGGTAAGTTCACCTTTAAGTGCAGCAAGTGCTTCTTTGATCACTTCTGTACTGAAGGGTTCCACTTCCATGATACTATCGACATTTTCGATATCCAGACTTGGAGAGTTCGCTCCAAGCCAAAGTGTAGCTCTATAGCTTTTGGGTGTTTTATCGAGGAATTGGAAGAGCTTGGTATAAATACCGGTAGCAACGATGAGACACCCTGTAGCAAAGGGATCGAGAGTTCCTGAAAAGCCTACTTTTTTTGTACCGTATTTACGTTTCACATACCCCATATAGCTATTGGATGAACGGAAGATAGGCTTATTGACAACAAAAAGACGGTTCAATCTCTATCCTTAAACGGGTTGTACAAAAGAACTGAGTATCTCTTTTTTGTTACCGCCGAAATTGATCAAAAGCTTATACTCTTTGCCGGATTTGTTTGCTGCTTGAACACGTCCGATACCAAAAATTTTATGTTTGACCAGATCACCTTTTTTGAATGTAGAGCTTTTTGTGATCTTGAGTGAGGCATCCTGTATCAATCCTGCCTCACCCAGGAAACGGCTTTTATCTATCATTTTTCTACGCCCTTTATAGAAACGGCTATCGACGTAACAAAGGGTGAGGTAAGACTTGGCTCTGGTGATCGCAACATACCCCAATCTGCGTTCTTCCTCCATATTGCATCCTTCACCTAATAGAGGGAAGAATTCTTCTTCTAGCCCTATGACAAATACATGTTCAAACTCTAGTCCCTTTGCTGCATGGATACTCATGATCGTTATAGCATTTTCTTCTATCTGATCCTGATCACTTTGCAAAGAGATGTCATTGAGAAATTCATCAAGATGGAGATCCGGATTTTTGGAAACAGCATCCCTGAAGTATCCATAGAATTCATCGATGTTCATAGTCCTTTCAAACCCATCCACCATTGCAGCATAATGTTCTTTTAATTTGATACGCTCTTCAAAGAGGCTGATAAAGTTTTCAAGCGAACCTGAGATCTCCTCACGTAAAAAGGTGATGTCCTCTACCAGATTTTCAAGTGCTGTTTCAACTTTTTTGCTGACTGTCAACGGCACTTCTCCCGTTGACATCTTTTGAATAAAGGCAAATATGGAGAGATGTGCATCATATGCGGCTTTTTGCAATTTCTCTATAGAAGCTTTACCGATACCTCTTTTGGGTTTGTTGATAATACGCAGTAAAGAGAAATCATCATAAGGGTTTGAGATAACTCTGAAATAAGAGATGATATCTTTGATCTCTGCACGTTCGTAGAAACGCATTCCGCCGATCAGTTTGAAGCTGATGCCTTCTTTGGTAAATCCTTCTTCTAAAGATCTTGAAAGTGCATTGATACGGTAAAGTACGGCGATCTCTTCAGGATCAACCCCTTTATCTAAAAGTGCATGTATCTCATGAGCTATCGATTTCGCTTCCATGGACTCATCGAGTGAGTGTAAAAGTTTTACCGATTCCCCTTTACCTTTGTGACTTACAAGTTTTTTACCCAAACGTCTGGAGTTGTGTTCGATGAGTGTGTTTGCCGCTTCCAAGATAGGATCCGTAGAACGGTAGTTGGTTTCCAGCTTAACAACTTTTGTCCCTTCAAAATTGTCTGAAAACTCCAAGATATTACGTATATTGGCACCTCTCCAGCCGTAGATACTTTGGTCATCGTCTCCGACCACACAAAGATTACCGTGTTCGCTACAGAGATGCTCAAGTAACTTAAATTGAAGTTCATTGGTATCCTGGTACTCATCTACCATGATATAACGGTACCGCTCACTTGTCTCTTTACGAAGTTCAGGGTACTCATCGAGTATCTTATAAGTAAGCATCAAGAGATCATCGAAGTCCACCAGGTTGTTCTCTTCAATATTCTCCTGGTATTTTTCGTAGATAGCAGCAACTTTTTTGTAATCAGAAAGTTCTGCATTCTCCTTGACTACTTCAGGAGAGAGCAGCGAGTTTTTGTATTTTGAGATCTCAGAAGCGATAAATGAGATATTAAGATCAATTTTAAGCTCTTTGGCAATGGTACGAATGAGACGTTTTTTGTCATCACTGTCGATGATCACAAAATTATTGTTACGTCCGAGCTTTTCAATATGGAATTTCAAAAAGAGCAACCCGAACTTATGGAAGGTACATAACAGAGGAGGATAAGTAGACTGTCTTGGCATAAGTTTAAGTGCACGCTCTCTCATCTCTGCAGCAGCTTTATTGGTAAAGGTCAAAGTGAGTGTGTTTGCCGGATCAATACCTACTTCTCCTATGAGATATGCAAGTCTTGTTGTAAGGGTTTTAGTCTTGCCTGAACCGGCACCCGCAAGGATAAGCAGTGCACCGTCGATATGCTCTACAGCTTCACGCTGTGAGGGATTGAGCTGATTTATTATTGTTTCCATTTAGTCTTTTATTTAACTCCTAATATCTATTAATTATACCCTTAAAATGATTAAGGAAGACTAGAGGACATTCGGTTAGATAGAGAGAGAAGTAAAAGCTATAAACTTACTAATAAGTTCAACTTATGTATTGTTAAGTATAATTTGTTATAATATTTTTTAGAATTATTTGTTTATATATAGTAAATGATCATCATTAGTACTATATATGATTTAAAAAAGGAAATGAATGTTAAAAGATTTTGTTAAACTTGAGACGTTTCTTACTGTTGCAAGAGAGAGAAGTTTCTCAAAAGCATCTGCGAAGCTTGGTATTTCTCAGCCTGCAGTAACACAGCAAATAAAGTTTATAGAAAAATATTTAGGTGAGAAGATCATTGAACGTAAGAAAAACGGGATCAAGCTTACAGCAGCCGGAGATGAACTCTATAAGATCGCATTACGTTTAGAAAAAGAGATCCATGCATCTGAGAATGAAGTTTTGAAGATTATCAATAAAGAGATCACTTTTAGATTGGGTGCATCTTTCACGATCGGTACTTATATTATTCCTGGGCAATGTCTCAACACTATGAGTAAAGCGATCAATAACGATGTTAAGTTAAGTATCGACTTGAGTGAAAATATCGTGCAGAATATCAAAGATAGAAAACTTGATCTCGGTTTGATTGAATCTCCTGTGTTCGATAATGAACTGATCTATAGAGAGTGGCTGGAAGATGAGCTTGTTGTCGTAAGTAACGTACCGATTCCTAAAGTATTGAAAACAGAAGAACTTTATGATTTTCAATGGATCTGTCGTGATGAAGGTTCACATACAAGACAGGTAGTTTCCGAAGTATTTGAGGAGTTGGGTGTATCATGTAAAAGCTTTAATGTACTTAGTGAAGTGAGTAACACTACCGCAGTACTACAGTCGATCAAAAAAGCTAAAAGGAATGAAGCAAAGCCGGTTGTTTCAATTATTTCTAAACATGCAATTGAAGAAGAGGTAAGTAGAGGTGAACTATTTGAGGCTAGACTTCGTGGTTATACGATGTCAAGAAGCTTCTATATTGCTTACTCTAAAGAGAATAAACATAATGCTTATGTAGAGAATGTTGTGAACTACATTCTTACTGGAAACTGTGACGCTTAAGTCACAGTGGACACTTTTCTATTTTTTTTTCAAAAATTTTTTATTTTTCGGGTTACTTAGAAGTACATTCATAGAGCTTTGTGTTGAAGCCTCTTTAGATAGAACCTTAGAGGTAACTTCCGCATGGTTAATAACAACCGGAGTATCGCCGACAAAAAGCTGTTTAATCGCCAGTAACGGCATCGAAACGGTTGAACCGAAATTTTCATTGCCAAAGCCTGCTTCAAATGAAAATATACCTTCTTCTACTTTTGCACTTTGAAAGGTATAACCACTTAAAACAAACAACACAGTATCTTTAAATGATTCATAGATATTTGAAGGAAGTTCAGGTGTAAAGGTGACATGTTTGATTTGACAGACGATCGCAAAATCCTGATCCTTTTCAAAAAGGTATGTTAGGTTTTTGCTTAAATGCTCTTCCATAATGGCTCTGTATTCGGGTGTTTGAAAAAGATTGATCGTCATGTTGTGCCTTAAGATTTTAAAATGTTGATGTGACTTAGAATTTTAAATCCTATCATAGCATTCATTAAAGCTACTTTTTCACAGCTTTTCAGCGAATCACTTGTGATATCTCTTAGTTGGAGGAACCCCTGATCTATGAGGTAAGCACGCATGGTTCCTTCAAGTAAAGGTTTTCTGGGAGTGATCCATCGTTTGCCGTCAAACAAAGCGATATTGGCAATGGTCGTATCTGTGATCAGTCCATTTTTTTCTATAATGACATCATCAGCATCCTGGTTTGTCTTTAGGAGCTTGTCAAGTTCACTGCGATCAGCAAATTTATAATCATAGGTAATGTCTGCGGGAACGACTTTTAGGGTTTTGATCTCTTTTGGGGTATAAGGAATGTATTCGATGGATTTTACAGTATGAGAGTAGAGTACTCTGCAACGGTAGAGTTTTTCATCGGGAGCCTTGAGCACAGATGCAAGATCAAGTGTTTCTGTCAAACCGAAAAGCTCTCTCCTGCTTTTGTCAACTCTGTTTTGGTGGTACTCTAGATGATGTATCTCACCGTCCTCACATTTAATGGTCTCTAAAAGAAGGTCGGTCGATCGCATGGTAAAAATTATTCAAACAGTTCTGTAGATAAGTAACGTTCAGCAGTGTCACAAAGTATAGTGACGATGGTCTTACCCTTATTTTCCGGTCTTTTTGCCAATTCCATAGCTGCATGCAAGTTGGCACCTGCGGAGATACCTACCAACAATCCTTCCTCTTTAGCTACTCTTCTTGACATTGCAAATGCGTCTTCGTCTGACACAGGGAGTACTTCATCATAAATATCAGTATTGAGTACACTTGGGATAAATCCTGCACCGATTCCCTGAATTTTGTGCGGACCTGCAGATTTACCGTAAAGTACAGAAGAAGATTGAGGTTCCACCGCAACACAGTAAGTATTAGGAAGATGTTCTTTAAGCACTTCGGAAGTACCGGTAAGTGTACCCCCTGTTCCAACTGCAGCAACAAAGATATCCACATGATTATCTGTATCTTTTAATATTTCTATAGCGGTAGTTCTTCTATGAATATCGGGATTGTCAGGGTTGTCAAATTGTTGTAAAATGACGGCATTATCCAACTCTTTTACAAGTTGACTGGCCTTCTCGATCGCTCCACCCATCCCTTTGGTCGCTGGTGTGAGTACAAGATTTGCACCTAGATGCGTAAGCAGCTTACGTCTTTCTATACTCATGGATTCAGGCATTGTCAATATAAGTTTAAGCCCTTTCGCTGCACAGATAGCGGCAAGCCCGATACCTGTATTTCCTGATGTAGGTTCTATGATGGTTGTATCTTGATTGATCTTACCTGCTTTCATCGCTTTATCGATCATATTGAAAGCAATACGGTCTTTGACAGATGAAGTGGGATTCATAAACTCACATTTACCCAGTATGGTTGTCCCTGTTTCTTCAGAGAGAGAATTGATCTTTACTAACGGTGTGTTACCGATCAGTTCGGTAATGTTATTTGCGAACACAACGTTCTCCTTATGGAATTGATGTATAATTTATACTATTATTTATCTTAATAGATAATTATTACTTTTGACTTAATGGGATGAACTCAAATATTTCATCGTCATAATGTTCAATGACCCCGCTTTCAAGGTCATAATGCCATGCATGCAAGAAGAGATTCCCTTCTTCAATGCGCCGTTGTATACCAGGATAAGTCAGCAGGTTCTCCAGCTGGTATACTACCGATATCTTTTCTGTATAACGTAACATTTCCGCGCGATCTTTTCCTTTGTAGGCAAGCGAAGCAATCTTCTTCGCATCCCTGCCAAGATCAAGCCACTTGATTGTGTGCAGGTTCTCATCTGTCTGAGGAAGGTTTGCGTACAACGCTTCTATCGCACCACAGTGAGAGTGTCCACAGACGATGATATCTGAAACCTCCAGAATACTGACGGCATATTCAATGGCCGAGGCAGTTGAGTGGTAATCTTCATCAGGCTTATAAGGTGCCACGAAGTTTCCGATATTGCGTATAATGAAAAGATCACCCGGTTTAGCTCCGGTGATCATATCTGGCATAACCCGGGAATCACTACACCCAATAAAGAGTGCTTTGGGATTTTGGCCTTCTTCAACAAGACGTTTAAAACGTTCTTCATTCTTTTTAAACTTGACTTTTTGAAAGGCGCTGTGACCCTTAACAAACTTTTTAAGTTTACTATCCAACATTGACCTCTTTGATCGAGTATGCAATTTCCTCTCCTGCATACATCGGTACAACGCCGTTATAATCATTTGGTACTACAAAGGGACTCTTTTCCAGTACTACCTCTTTAGACGGCGGTGTAACTCCATAGATACGCATTGCATTCCCACTGATAAAATCAGGCAGTCTGTCCAAAGCATCATGTTTCTCAAAGAGTTCAGCTAAGACTTGCAGTGCTATTGGTGCAGTGAACACCCCTGCCGCACAACCACATGCTTCTTTTGCTTCCTTTGGATGCGGTGCAGAGTCTGAACCAAACATCACTTTAGGATGTGCTTTGAGTGCAACTTCCAGAAGAGCTTTTCTATCATGAGGACGTTTTGCAATCGGTTTACAGAAAAGGTGAGGCTGTAACATTCCGCCGGCTACATCATCCAGTGTAATGAGCAGGTGATGCAGTGTGATCGTTGCATAAAGGTTTGGATGTTTTTCCAGCGCTTCCACACTCTCTTTTGTTGTGATATGTTCCATAATGATCTTCAGTTCAGGAAAAGCTGTTGCCAACTTCTCGTAGATGGAAACAAATTCAGCTTCCCTGTCCATGACAAACCCGTTGGTCTCTCCATGGATACATAAAGGAATGCCAAGATCGCTCATCGCTGTGAGTGTAGGGCGAAGTTCTTCTACATCAAAGCCGCTTACACCGCCTTCACTGTTGGTAGTGATCCCTGCAGGGTAGAGTTTGAGCGCTGTGATCTCATCACGGACTGATTCAAGAAATGCTCTATCGTAACTAGGTTTGAAAAAAAGTGTCATATAAGGCTCAAAGCTCTCTTCGCCGATCGCCTCCATAATACGTGATTTGTAAGCAATGACCTCTTCTTTGTTTGTTACCGGTGGTACAAGGTTAGGCATAATGATCGCACCGGAAAATGTATGAGCACTTGCTTTGGCAATGTTTTTTAACATCTCCCCGTCTCTGAGGTGAAGGTGCATATCAAGCGGTGAGTGGATACTCAATTGTTGTGGCATCAAAGTCCTTTAGTACATAAAATTGGGTTGTTCCGGCCTTGGGGACAAGCCAGTAGATGATAACTATTTTGCCACAAAATTGATTAAAATGGAGTAAATCCATCGGTTTAGGAGGGGTGTAGTCTACCAAAGGATAATCGATTCCCCCTTTGAAAAATTGGTTACAACGCAAAATCCGCAGTGAAGATGCTGTCAATGCCTTGTAAGGAGCATTGAATTCGAACTGCCATTTAGCATACTCAGAGCAGCTCGGATAGTAACGGCAGTTGGCAGGAAGCATACGGGAGATATACTGGTACCCTTTGATCGGTGCGATAAAGAATTTTTTGAAGTTCATTGCATACTTTTATTTCTATATATTTTATCTAAATTCATTACAATGAGTCAATCAACCAAGTTTCCTATCCATCCATTTACAGAGGATATAGAGTGAGAATATCTGATGTTGAAATCTTCCCTGTTCCCCTTCTAAAAGAAGCCATTTGAGCTGATTATCATTAAACAGTTTAAACTTCTTTTGGACTGTCAGAATAATCTCCAGTTCATTACTGCTTTGCAGCCATTCCAAGTATGGATAGTTAAAGCCTTTTTTCTTACGGTGTATGATCGCTTCAGGCAGATAGGTTTTGGCAATTTCTTTGATCCATCCTTTGGATATCTGTTCAATTCTGAGTTCAGGAGCAGAGGCAAAGACGGTTTGAACAAGTTCTTTATCTAAAAAAGGTGTTCGTGCTTCGATACTTTGTGCCATACTGATACGATCGAGTTTCCGTAAAAAGACTTCACCGAGTTGTATCTTGAGGTCCAAAAAGCTATACCAGTCTACCGGTGCCTTTCTTTCGCATTGTTCAAACTCTTGGATATACGCAGTGATCTTATCTAGTGAGTGATTGTCTTTGATGTTCATCTTGAGCAGCTTGTTTTGCTGTAGATCCGTAAAGAGTTCAGCACTGGAACGGAAAAGAGTTTTGTCTTCTAGGATACGTTTATACCACTCCCACTCTTTATGCATGGAAAAGTGTGATTTAAGATAGGTTTTGAGCCAGTTTTTGTGTTTGAGATTGGAAAGCTGTTCGATATCCAGGTACTCTTTGTAGGTGCGATAACCAAGAAAGAGTTCATCACTCCCATCACCCGTAAGTACCACTTTGATACCTTCTTTATGTATCTGTTCCATAAGATAAAAAAGAGGTACCATCGCCGGATCGGAAAAAGGCTCATCAAGGATCACAAGTATCTTTTCCATAGTCTCCAAAAAGTTCTCTTTTGTAAAACTATAGGCGTGATGTGTTGAACCGATATGTTCTGCAACTCGTGCAGCGTAAGGACGTTCGTCATGCTGTTCATAGCCTTCATAACCGATACTGAATGTGTGTAGGGGTGCATTGGATGCCGCCAGTGCAGCAATAAGTGAAGAGTCCAGACCTCCTGAAAGCAGGGCACCGTATTTCACCTCCGCCGGAAGGCGTAGTATCACGGAATCTATGAGTTTCTGGTGAATTTGATCGATCGCCTCTTCCTTGGTATTGAGAGTAACAGGTGTATCCAGTACAGAAAAATACTGATGCGTGGAGACATCATGGGTTTGCGTAATACTCACTTGGTATCCTGCACCGACTTGAAAAACATTTTTATCGAAAGTAGAGGGGGTTACAGCAGCTTGATAAGAAAGGTAGCCGGGAATGACCTCTCTGGTAAACTCTAAAGGCTTTAGTGAGTGAATTGCTTTGAGTTCGCTGGCAAAGATGATCTGTCCATCATGGATTGTATAGTAAAGCGGTTTTTTACCAAATGGATCGCGAAAAAGTTTAACGGTACCATTCTCTATGATCGCGATCGCAAACATCCCGCGCAGTTTTTCTACAAAACGATCACCCCATTGCTGATAGGCAGCAAAAGCAACCTGCGTATCGCTTTTAGCTTCGATACCCAGTTCGTGAGCCAATGTCCGGTAGTTGTATACTTCACCGTTCATAGCAAAGAGGAGATTCTCTTTTTGGATGGGTTGGATATGCGGCGTATGAATGGCAGTAATAGCAAGACGGTGCACTCCAAGAAAGTATTGTTCGTTGCCAATCGCATTACTTTCGTCTACTCCCCTGTGAGTCAGTGTCTCAAAAGCTCCTTGTGCCTGAGTTGTATCATATTTCCCGACAATGCCGAAGATCGCACACATTACTCTACCTCCATGATCATACCGTCTTGAATGATATAAGAGGGCGACATATTGATACTGTGATAGATGGTCGTATCATACTTTTTGTTGTAATAAAGCAGCAGCAATTTTTGTAAACTCGGCTCAGTAGAGGGAACAAACCAGCCATTGTTACTTAATACAATCATATGTTCTGGATGATCTTTGTAGAGCTTTTCGCTGGTTGCTTCAAAGCAGATCGCATTGCGATAGACTTTACCTTCAACCTTGTAGTCTGTGATATCCGCACTGGCGACATAATCCACTGCACCGTCATAAAAGACTTCATTGACCCAGTCACTAAGAAAGTCAGGCAGAGGATTACTCTCTCCAAAGGGTACCAGCACGACTTTGTTAGCGACCAATATATGATTTTTGGTGAAGATATAAGTAGAGTTACGTGGCACAGTGCCATCAGCAAAGAGCCCTCCGGTGACGATATTGATTTTTTGGGCACGTGCTTGAAGTTTGTCGATGATTTCCTGGGAATGGTTGATAAATACAGGGAAGACCGACTCCGGAAGAATGATCAGTTTTTTATCAGCATTGATCGCTTTGTCGATCTGCTCAAAAAACATCTGAAAATGCAGAGGCTGATGAGACTCTTTCCACTTATCCTCAACTGGAATTGATGTAGAGATGATCTGTAGATCCTTATCAACTGTCGGAACATTTTTGGGTAAAGGATGGTAGGCTAATACGATTAAAAGCAGATAATAAGGACGGGATTGCCAAAGGGTTAAAATGACCGCGGAAAGAATGATAGCAAACTGCCACTTTTCTATCCCCAGGTAGCTCTCAATAAAAATGAGTTCAGGTTTGAGCCAGTCAAAGCTAAAAGGGTGGATATAGCTTATTGCCAAAACGCCAAGCCCTTTTAGTATAAGTACAGATAGAGCCTGAACAGGGAGTGTTGAAGCAAGTTTTTCACTAAGATAAGCAATGGCCCAAAAAATTATCCCATAGATCAAAGCGATGAATAGCAGTCCGATAGGTATAGCCCAAAGCATTTGGTAGTGTTTGAAACTGAGTATGATCCACCAAAACCAAAAGAGTCCGACAAATACGCCGCTCCAGAACCAGCTCTTACGCTCTGAAGCCAATAAAAGATAGAGTCCCAGAAGCCCTAATAACGTATTTAAAATCGGATATGAAAGGTTGAAATGATGGATGTAGATAAAAGCGGATAACAAAAAAGATATTAGCAAGCCTCTTGTTATATCAAAGGTGTTAAAATATTTGCCAATTTTATTCATTGAAGGATATCCATGGAACAACAAGGTAGTGTAATCGGTTCATTTTTGCCACTTATCATTTTATTTGCGATCTTTTATTTCTTGATCATCAGACCACAGCAGAAACATCAAAAAGCACACCGTGCGATGCTTGATGGCCTTACAAAAGGTGACAAGATCGTTACAAGCGGTGGGCTTATTGCAGAGATTGTGAAAACTGAAGAAGATTTTATCAAAATCAAACTAAATGAAGATACGATTGTCAGACTTGACAGATCGTTTGTAGCAAAAAAAGAAGAGGTAACCGGTAGCGATGCTTAATTTTAGAGTGATCATCTTTGCTTTTGCACTGATTTTCGGGGTGGTATTCTCTATCCCGTCTTTAATGCAAAGCGAAAGCGGGAAGAAGATCACCTTGGGGCTTGATCTTCAAGGTGGGCTCCATATGCTGCTTGGTGTTAAAAACGAAGTTGCGATTGCGTCTAAGTCTAAATCCATCGCATCAAGCGTTAAATATCTCTTTGATGATGAAGAGATCATCTTTGATGCATTGAAGCTGGATGAAGATACGGGTGTAATCACTTTTGAGATCTTGGACAAAGATGATATCGCTAAGGTCAATAAGCTCCTCAAAGAGGAGTTGGAAGGTGTGACATTTAGCGAGAATGCTTTGAAGTACTCTATACAGATGACCGCACAGGAGATCGAACGAACTAAAAAAGATGCGATTGATCAGGCAGTTGATACGATCAGAGGTAGACTGAATGAGTTCGGATTGGCTGAGCCTACGGTTGCAAAACAAGGTGAAGATAAGATCCTTGTTGAGGTACCCGGTATCAAAACACAAGAAGATGAACAGCGTATCCGTGAACTCATAGCACGTGCAGCACACTTACAGTTGATGGCAGTCGATGAAGATAGAATTGCACGTGTAAACTCCATGAGTGCAGCAGAGGCGAAAAGCTATGGCAATGTGATATTGTCAGATGTCAATACAGGAGAGAAGTATCTACTTAAAGGGATCCCTGTACTAGATGGTTCCATGCTTACTGATGCAAAAGTCGGTTTTGATGAGAACAGCCAGCCTGTGATCAACTTCACACTTAATGGGCAGGGAGCAAAAATATTCGGTGATTTTACAGCTATCAGTGTAGGTAAACGTATGGCAGTTGTACTTGATGATCAAGTTTACTCTGCACCGAATATCCGTGAACGCATCGGTGGAGGACATGTGCAGATCTCTGGACAGTTTAGTATGGAAGAGGCACACGATCTAGCGATCGCTTTACGATCAGGGTCACTGCTCGCACCTGTATATGTAATGGAGAAGAGAAGTGTAGGACCAAGTTTGGGTGCAGATAGTATCAAGGCAAGTTCTATCGCATTAGTACTTGGATTTGTACTTGTTGTTGCCTTTATGGTGATCTACTACGGTATGGCAGGTGTGATTGCCAATGTCGCATTGATAGGGAACCTCTTTTTGATCCTTGCAATTATGTCTCTCTTTGGCGCGACTCTGACACTGCCTGGAATGGCTGGTATCGTACTTACCGTAGGTATGGCAGTAGATGCCAACGTAATCATCAATGAGCGTATTCGTGAATTGCTTCATGAAGGAAAATCGATAGTAAAATCGATTGAAGACGGTTACAATAATGCCTTCACTGCGATCTGGGATGCCAACGTTACAACACTGATCGCTGCAACTGTGCTCTATGCATACGGTACAGGTGCGATCAAAGGATTTGCACTTACTATGAGTATCGGTATTATGGCATCAATGCTAACAGCTATTGTTGGAACACACGGTATCTACCAGTGGATAGTGCCAAAAATGGATAAAAACAGACTGGGTTACTGGTTTGGAATAAAAGGGAGTAAATAATGGAACTTTTTAAATATGAAAAACCTCTCTCTTTGATGTCACATGCAAAACGTTTTGGAATTCTTTCGATGATATTGGTGCTTACCTCTTTAGGACTGATCTTTACCAAAGGTTTCAATATGGGTATCGACTTTGCCGGCGGTACCGTGATACAGGTTCAGTATGATCAGAAAGCACCGATAGATGAAGTTCGAAATGTTCTTAATACCCAAGAAGCATATAAAGGTGCAAGCGTTACTTACTTCGGTGTAGATGAAGAGATCGTGATCAAAACAAAGACAAGTTCGAAGAATGTCGGTACGGATATAGGAGATCAGGTTAGAGAACTGCTCAAAGACACTCAAGGGTTTAAAGAAGTAAGACGTGTCGATATGGTTGGTGCAAAGGTCGGTTCAGAGCTTCGTGAGAAGGGGCTGATGGCTATGGTACTGGCGATCATCGGTATTTTGATCTATGTATCATTTAGATTTGAGTGGCGTTTTGCAATAGCATCTGTAATGGCACTTATTCATGATGTTACTATTGCTATGGGTATGATCGTACTCTTCAGTGTAGAAGTGAACCTGGATATCTTAGCGGCGTTGCTGACGATCCTTGGATACTCACTTAACGATACAATTATTGTTTTTGACCGTATCCGAGAGGGGATCAGAACGATCAAAGAGCCTGACCTCGCAGGGATTATCGATGAGTCTGTGACACGTACACTTTCGCGTACAACATTGACTTCTTTGACAACTTTTTTTGTGGTATTGACACTCTTCTTGTTTGGAGGAGAGATCATTAACGGATTCTCATTTACTCTGCTTGTAGGTGTGATCGTAGGTACTTACTCATCAATCTTCGTAGCCTCACCGATCTTGATGTGGCTTGGTTTCTCAGTAGGCGGCTTTAGAGCCAAAGAGGCCGAAAAGCTTAAAAGAGAAAAAGATAAAGAGAAGATGAGAGCAATGTACGAGCAAGGTACGTTATAATAGCGACAAAGAGACTTAAGGAGTCAGAATGAACTGGGGTAAAGTTTTTTATATGTTCTTTACACTGATGTCTTTAACGACATCAGCGGCATTTATATTTGAGCATTCATTGGTTGCTCTATTTATCGCCGGATCGGTCAACGTAGTGTCAACATTGATGAAAATCGGAGTAAGAAATGTTCTATCTGCTGAACTTTTGGCCGGTTCATTGGTTGCGGATCTTCACTTGATCCCTGCATTTTTTGCGATGAAGTTCTATACCAATGTTGATATGGCTGTTGGATTGGTGATCGGTGCAGTGATCGCTAACCTTTATACAATCTTCATTTCTATGATAGAAAGTGCAAAACAAAAAACAGAGTTTTAGTGATTTATGCTTTGTAGCCTCGATATGTAGGAGAAGAGTGATCGATGCTGAGAACTCCTATACTTACAGGAATGGACGCTCAATCCAAGCGACAAGAGATCAGAGACTATTTTCAGTCTTGCTACCGACGTTACGAGTCACTTTTCGAAGTGATCTCGGATGAGAATGCCTATTATAACAAGGCTGATCCGCTTCGTCATCCTTTAATTTTCTATTATGGACACACTGCTGTCTTTTATATCAATAAATTCAAACTTGCAAAACTTATTGACTACAGAGTAGATAAGCATCTTGAGTCGATCTTTGCTATCGGTGTTGACGAGATGAGTTGGGATGATCTGAATGAAAAGCACTATGATTGGCCTACACTTCAGGAAACACGGCAGTATCGGGACAAGGTATTTGAGATTGTCAATGGAGTGATTGATAGGCTTACTTTAGAGCTTCCTATTACAGAGAAATCTCCCTGGTGGACTATCTTGATGGGAATCGAACATGAAAATATCCATTTAGAAACCTCTGCGGTATTGATGCGTCAACTTCCCTTAACCTGGCTAAGGCAGCATCACTCATGGCAAGCATCAGAGTCTGCCGGTATGTCTCCTTCAAATAGCTTGCTTGAAGTCAAGGGAGGAACGGTACATTCAGGAACAGCTATACATGCATCGCTCTATGGCTGGGATAATGAGTATGGAGAACATACTTGTGAAGTACCTGATTTTAAAGCCTCGAAATACCTGGTAAGCAATCAGGAGTTTCTGGAGTTTGTCGAAGATAGAGGGTATGAGACTTCCTCATTTTGGAGTGAGGAAGGAAATGCTTGGCGTAGTTATGAAAAAGTTTCAGCTCCGCGTTTTTGGATCGCTGCAGGGGATCACTACAAGCTTCGTACTTTGACCAAAGAGATACCTTTGCCTTTGAATTGGCCAGTAGAGGTAAACTTTCATGAGGCCGAAGCATTCTGTAAATGGAAAAGTGAAAAATTGGGTGTCACTGTAACTTTGCCTACTGAGGATGAATATTTTCGACTCAGAGACTTTACACAAGTTGAGCCGATTTTATCGTGGGGAGAGAAAGTACCGGGTAATTTAGCACTTGAAGGGGCTGCCTCGAGTACACCGATAGATTGTTATGAACATCATGGTTTTTATGATGTAATAGGCAATGTATGGCAATGGTCCAGGACGCCTATCTATCCTTACGAGGGATTTAAGGTACACCCTATCTATGATGATTTTACTGTACCGACCTTTGATGGGGAGCATAACTTGATCAAAGGCGGGTCATGGATCAGTTGCGGGAACTTGGCGACAGAGAGCAGCAGATATGCCTTCAGGCGTCACTTCTATCAGTTTGCAGGCTTTAGGTATGTAGAAAGTATGTATGAAGAGGATATCAAAACTTCAGCCTACATGAGTGATATATTGATCTCACAGTATTGTCATTTCGGTTGGGGAGAGAATCGTTTTGGTGTAGCAAATTATCCTCAAACATGTGCTAAACTTGCATTAGAATATATGAGGCAAAAATCCAAAGGAAGAGCACTTGATGTCGGATGTGCCATCGGGCGTAGCAGTTTTGAGCTGGCACGTGAGTTTGATGAAGTGATCGGAGTGGATTTTTCGGCACGCTTTATCCAGCAAGCACAACTGCTCAAAGAAGAAGGAGTGTTACGTTATAGTATTCCTATAGAGGGAGAGCTGGAGTGGTTTGAAGAGGTTAGCTTAAATACTTACGGGCTGGAAGAGATAGCACATAAAGTCAGTTTCTGGCAGGCTGATGCATGCAATCTAAAATCAATTTATGAGGGATTTGATCTAATCTTTGCAGGCAATCTGATCGACAGGCTCTATGATCCCGGAAAATTTCTTGATTCATTGGCGGCACGGTTGAATGAAGAGGGGATGTTGATTTTGACCTCTCCTTATACATGGATGGAAGAATACACCCCTAAAGAGAAATGGATCGGGGGCTATAAAAAAGACGGGAATGCTGTCACGACACTGGATGGTCTTATGGAGTATTTAGGTGGGGACTTTGTTCTGGTAGATACTCAGGAGATCCCTTTTGTTATCAGAGAGACAGAAAGAAAACATCAATATACGATTGCACAGATGAGCATTTGGCAAAAAAAGAGAAAGTGAGATGAGATTGGAAGCGGTAAATAGAGAGGGAACCTACACGGTCAAACTTGATGATGCCATCAAAAAATTCGGGAGTGATGATCTGCTTCCGTTATGGGTGGCAGATATGGATATCGCATCACCTATATGTGTACAAGAGGCACTCAAAAAAAGGGCGGACCACCCGATTTACGGTTATACGGTCTATCCGGAGCGATATTTTGATGCCATTAAAGACTGGTATTTGAAGCGGTTTGGATGGGTGCTCGAAAAAGAGTGGATCGTACCGGCTTATGGTGTGGTACCATCTATCAACTTTGCGATTCATGCTTATAGTAAAGAGGGTGACAGTGTCATTATACAAACTCCTCTATATCCACCATTTTCCGGTTCTGTACGTAGACAGGGAAGGCTAGTTCTGGATAATAGTCTAGTCTATCAAAACGGCAGCTACACTATAGATTTCAATGACTTTGAAAGCAAAGCCAAAGAAGCAACACTTTTTTTACTATGTTCTCCTCACAACCCTACAGGTAGAGTATGGGATAAAGGTGAGTTGGAAAAAATAATCGATATCTGTCTGGAGAATGATGTGATCATTGTATCAGATGAGATCCATGCTGATATTGTCTATAAGAAGATGCATTATGTATTAGGCGGTTTTGATAAGATCCAGCAGCAATGTGTCGTACTTAATGCACCATCCAAAACTTTCAATATCGCAGGGCTTAATACCTCCTATGCGATCATCCCAAATAGCAAATTGCGACATGCCTATATCCATGAGCAAAACAAGTCAGGTATCACCAATGGTACCCCTTTTGGCATCGAAGCATTGATGGCCGCTTATGAAGGAGGTGAAGCATGGTTGGAAAAATTGAAAGTTATGATGTGGGAAAATGTGTTGTTTGTTAAAAACTTTATAGCTGATCATGATCTTCCACTGAAGGTGATAGAACCTGAAGCAACTTTTTTAGTATGGCTTGACTGCCGTGGATTAGGGTTTTCTTCAGAAAAGTTAGCCGAGTTTTTTATTAAGAAGGCAAAACTCGGGCTCAATGAAGGGGTGAGTTTTGGCAAAGAAGGAGAAGGATTTATGCGTTTAAATATAGGTACTTCAAAAGAGGTACTGCATAAAGCGATGCAGCAACTGCTTGGTGCGTATGAGGAGATAAAGTGAGAAGCATACTTATCTGGCTGATGGTTTCAGTCTGGCTATTTGCCTTACCATCAGATATTGAGTATTTTCTGAACCAGGCAAAACTTCCGAAAAAAGATGTCAGTATTTATATAAAGGAGCTTGGGAGCAATCGCGTCGTTGCTTCACTTAATGCAGATACGATACGTCAACCTGCTTCAGTGATCAAAGTATTGACAGCCTATGGATCTCTGTTGAAGTTAGGATTTGATTATCGTTGGCCGACAGAGTTCTATATGGGCGGGAATTTGCGTTCGGGGTATCTGGAAGGAGATCTTATCATTAAAGGATATGGAGATCCATCTCTTGGCTCTGAGAATTTACCTGATATTGTTGCCCAGATCAAACAAAGAGGGATCCATCAGATCAATGGGGATATCGTGATAGATAGAACATACTTTGATGTTGGAGACAAGGACAGTGCATTTTTTGATAACTATCCTTATAGTGCATATAATGCAATGCCCGATGCCATGATGTTCAATGAACGCATCAGTACAGTCGGCATATCACCGCGTGATGGATCGGCATATAAGGAGATTGAAGACCCTAGTTATACGGTAGTCAATAAGGTCAAGTTCGTCAACAGGTCGTGTCGTGGAAAATATGCATGGGCAGGTTCTAAAGTAGATATGCAATCATCTGTACCACAACTGATACTCACAGGCGAACTCTCAAAACACTGTAAAGAGCGAAAGGTATGTATGATCGTCACTAAACCTTATAAAGCTTTTTACTATGCCCTTAAAGAAGCATTGGGAAAAGAAGGGATAACAATCAAAGGGAGATTAAGACTCTCCCGTGTGCCTTCAAGTGCCAGGTTATTGTTTACACACTACTCGGAGCCGCTTGAATCGATCGTATCAAAAACCTTAAAAGAGAGTAACAATGTTTATGCCAGACACCTTCTCCTCCTTACAGGAGCAAAGGTTTATGGTGCCCCGGCAACAGTAGAGAAAGGTAGAAAAGCAGTCATCAATCTTCTGAAAAGTCAGGGTGCATTGCGTCAAAATGAGTTTTTTTTGGATAACGGATCAGGGCTTTCCCGACGATCCAAAATGACCGCTAAAATATTTTCCGGAGTCTATGAGAGTGCATACAGGGTTTTTGGCGACCAATGGATGGAGACACTCTCAATTGCAGGCGTGGACGGTACGATCAAAACCCGCTACCGTTATAAACCGGCGCAAAAAAGAGCCTGGATGAAAACAGGGACACTCAAGTATGTTAAGAATATCGGAGGGTATGTTAAAAACAAGGCAGGGATGTATTACAGTGTTGTGATTTTGGTAAATACCAAAAAGGGAACATTCAAAGCTGTACAACTCCAGGACAGTATCATTAACTGGCTGGCACAGTCAACGAAAAATCCAAGTGAACAGAGCAGTAAAGTAGATGCACCTAAAAGTAAGAAAGTGTTCTCTTCGGTAGAGACCAAACCGTCATCTCCTCTATCACAGAAAAGCAAACCATCTTCAGGAAGCTACTACATACAGGTAGCTTCTGTGACCAAGAAGCCCGACAGTCATTATCTCTCCAAAATAGAAAAAGAAGGGTTCAGTTATAAAGTAGTGCATGAGAAAAACTATAAAGTACTGATAGGAGGATATCCTAGTAAGGAAAGTGCCCAAAAAGCATTGCTGAAGATACGTCAAAAGTTCAACAAGGGTGCGTTTATTGTAACAAGGTAATTACGGTATAATCTCTCTTTAATTTATAGAGCATATAGGACTGTAATGAACTTCGAAACTTACCCGTTTGAAAAATTAAATAATTTACTTGAAAACATTACACCAAATCAGGAGTTTTCACCGCTTAGCTTGACGATCGGTGAACCCCAGTTTGATACACCGAAATTTATTCAAGATGCACTCAGTGAGTATAGTGACTTACTCAATAAATACCCTAAAACGGCTGGGGAAAGTGTACTTAGAGACGGGATGCTTAAGTATCTAAAGAACCGCTTTAACTTGGAGCTTAGTGACGAGCAGATTATCCCGACATTTGGGACCAGAGAAGTACTTTTTAATTTCCCTCAGTTCTTGTTGCATGATATTGAAAATCCGGTGATGGTATACCCTAATCCTTTTTATCAGATCTATGAAGGGGCGGCCATAGCAAGCAGGGCCGAGGTGATCTATCTGAATCTCAATGAAGCAAATAATTTCCAACCGTTGATTGATGAAGAGCAGTTGGCCAAAGCAGATTTTGTCATCCTTAATTCACCGAACAACCCGACTTCATCCGTGATGAGTATGGCACAGATGAAAGAGTGGGTAGCACTGGCACTTAAACATGACTTTGTTCTGCTTAATGATGAGTGTTATGTAGACCTATACCTTAATGATCCGATCCCTTCATTGCTTAATGCAAGTATCGAAGCAGGCAATGAAAGTTTCAAAAACGTATTGGTGATCAACTCCATCTCCAAGCGTTCTTCTGCTCCTGGTCTTCGTTCCGGATTTATCGCCGGTGATGCTTCGATCTTGAAGGAGTATATGGTTTACCGTACCTACATCGGATGTGCTTCACCTCTGCCGTTACAGTATGCAGCAGCTGTTGCATGGGCAGATCAGGATCATGTTGATCTTTTTAGGGAAAAATATATCAAGAACTTCGAAGTAGCAAAGGAGGTACTAGGTATCGATGCCCCAGAAGCGACCTTTTATATCTGGCTAAAAGTGGGTGATGAACTGGACTTTACCAAAAAGCTTTATGAGAAGTACAACCTTAAAGTGTTACCGGGATCTTTCCTTGGAAGAGAAGGTGAAGGTCAGGGGTACGTAAGGCTTGCCCTGGTTTATGAAGCTGAAAAAACGAAAGAAGCGTTAGAGAGAATTGCAGCTCTTCTTAACAAATAGCATAGTAGGAGAATTAGTATGGAAATACCTGATATTCACGTAGAAGAGCTCAAAAAAGACCCTGAGTTTCTGGCAAATATCGAAAGACTTGAAAAAGAGTGTAGAGATGAGCAGAGTATTGCTAAAGGGTATCAACTTTTAGATGCAAGATTGATCATAGAATCACCTGAAGATGAGATCAACGAGATCTTTACATTTATTGTGAACAATGCATTTGATAAACTTGCGGAGAACCTCACTGCAGGAAAATCATTTGATATGAGTGATGTCGAGGATATTGCAGCAGCACGAGCGATCTATGAACATGCGATGCAGCGTTACAGTGAAAATGATATGAAGGGTGCTAAGGAGATGTTCCTGGTACTTAACTATACGATGGACCATGCTGATCTAAAAGATGCTATGATGATACATGCTTGTTCAGTGATGGCAGGCAAGAGCTTTGAAGATTTTGTAGAGAGTATGGTGGATATGGAGAGTGTAGATGTGCACAATCCTTTAGCATTTTTCATCCAGAACTTTACACAGCCGACCGATATCCTTCTTACAATGTTTTCCAAGTATGTGAAGCAGGGGGAAGAGGAGCTTAAAGTGCTTGATGAAAGTAAAGAACAGTAAATGACTACACAGAAGAAAATCCACTTTATAGGAATCGGGGGTATCGGACTCTCTGCTCTGGCAAAATTTCTTGCAAATGACGGGCACAAGATCTCCGGTTCTGATATCAAGCAGAGTGAGATCACCAATGATCTGGCAACAAACTTTCATGCCAAGATCACGATACCTCACCATGAAGATGCTGTTGAGGGTGTTGATATCGTTATCTACTCTGCAGCAGTACGCCCGACGAATGTTGAATATCAAAAAGCTAAAGCATTGGGTATCACACTTCTCTCACGAAAAGAAGCATTGAAGTTTATTCTGGGAGAAAAAGAGGTCTATGCAGTGGGAGGTGCCCATGGTAAAAGCACGACTTCAGCGATGCTCTCTTCTCTTATTCCAGAATCTAATGCATTGATAGGTGCAATAAGCAAAGAGTTCGGTTCCAACGTACGTTACTATGACAATGAAAAAGTAGTTTTTGAGGCCGATGAGAGTGATGAGAGTTTTTTGAACTCTAATCCTTATTTGGCGATTGTTACCAATGTAGAGCCTGAACATATGGAGTACTACAAGTATGATGAAGAGCTCTTTTACAACGCCTATACAAACTTTTTATCCCTTGCAAAGATACGGGTAATTAACGCCGAAGATGAATTCTTGTCTTCATTGGAAATGGAAAGTATCAAGCTTTATCCAAGTAAAGATATCAAAAATATTGAATTTACATTGGTAGATGGCAAACCGCATACAAAGTTTGAGTTGCGTGACTTGGGAACATTTAAGGTTTTTGGGTTGGGAGAACATATCGCTTTGGATGCAGCATTGGCGATATTGGCAGCTCTAGAACTTGGTCAGTCGATTGAGGATATTAGGAAGAGTTGTTTCAACTACAAAGGTATCAAGAAGCGATTTGACATTATCCAGGATAAAGAAGAGTGTGTTGTGATCGATGATTACGGTCATCATCCGACTGAAATAAAAGCCACTATGAAGGCTTTAAAGATCTATCAAAATCTTAGAGGTTTTGGACAGTTAAATGTCATCTGGCAACCTCATAAATATAGTCGTACGATGGACAATTTGGCTGGTTTTGTTGAGTGTTTTGAAGGGGTGGATGAGTTGGTTATCCTCCCTATTTGGGCAGCAGGCGAGATTGAAGTAGACATTGATCTCAAAGGAGCATTCAGCCGTTATAAGCTATGGATGGCGGATGCTGTCACTAAAGAGGACGGTATCGTCAAAATTTTAAAAGATGGGCATGTGGTACGAGAATACAACCAGGGGCTCATCACTGCATTCGGTGCAGGGGATATTACCTATCAGATCAGGGGTGAAGCGTAATAGCGATACTCTTTGTATAGGCCTGCTCTCCATAATGGTATGATGGTTCTATCGTTAAACGATTGATCCATCGTACCAAAATATCTGAAAATGAAGCAAAAGTGATATAATTTTAACAAGAAACACTTTGGGAATTGACCGCGTGAAACAAGAAGAAACAAAACAAAAATCTATCATCCAAAAGCTTGATCTTGATGGCTATATTACACAGTTCAAGCAATTTTTTGCCCGAGAGAAATCTGTGGTCATGCAAGGTGATATCAATCAGCACTTCCGCTATATCAAAGCACTTTCTTCTGTGGAATTTCCTCCGCCCAAAGAGGTCAAAAACCTCGATCGTGAACTAAGTCTTATCAAGAAGCAAGCTGTACTCGGACTTGAAGAGATCTATGCATTTGTCACGATGATCTCTTATTTCAACCGTCTCAAGTCTCAGACTTTCCAAGAACCGATCTCTTCATGGCTGCACAGTATTGAGATCCCTGATGAGATACTCGAGATCATTGACTACTTTACCGCAGAAGGTCAGATCAATCCTGAACGTGACCCTGAGCTGTATAGTCTTGAAAAGTCCATCAGACAAAACAAGGTAGACATCAAAGAAACACTCTATAAGCTTACACATTCTGCAAAGCTAAGAGAATATCTGGTAGATACACAGGTACACTTTAATGGTGGTGAAGAAACCCTCTTGGTAAAGGGAGGCTTCAATAATGTCCTCAAAGCTACGGTGGTATCTAGAAGTTCAGGTGGACATTTTTATATCATCCCCCAAAGTATCGGACATCTTAAAGAGAAAGAATCTGCGCTTCTGAGCCGTAAAGAAGAGGTCATCTACCGTTATTGTAAAGAGATCTCTGCAAAATTTACTAAATGGGAACGTTTTTTAGCCTTCATCAACAAAGAGTATGACAGGTTCGATCATTATCAGGCTCGTGTGCAATTTGCCAGAAGCAAGGAGTATGAGTTTATCCTGCCAAGTAGGTCAAAACGTATCAAACTTGAAGAGTTTGCCCACCCTGCAATAGAAGACCCTGTACCCGTATCAATCGATATGGATAAACAGGTCATGTTGATCACCGGGGTGAATGCCGGTGGGAAAACAATGCTTCTAAAATCCTTGCTAAGTGCGGTCTACATGGCAAAATATCTTTTGCCGTTTAGGTGTAATGTGGCCAAGAGTGAAGTAGGGCATTTTAAAAGTATTGAAGCAGTCATCGATGACCCGCAATCGGTGAAAAACGATATCTCAACTTTTGCAGGACGTATGCAGGAATTTGCAAAACTCTTCACTAAAGAGAATGCGATCGTCGGGGTTGATGAGATCGAGCTTGGAACAGACAGTGATGAAGCGGCAAGTCTCTTTAGAGTACTACTCGATGAGCTAAGAAAAAAAGGTATCACGTTTATCGTCACGACACACCATAAACGTTTGGCATCCTTGATGGCAAGTGATGATCAAGTAGAACTTATTGCAGCATTGTATGACGAAGAGAAACGACTTCCGACCTATACATTTCTTCAGGGAAGTATCGGAAAAAGCTATGCTTTTGAAACCGCTGAACGTTATGGTGTACCCGAGCGTATTGTGGCACGTGCAAAAGAGGTATACGGTGAGGATAAAGAGAAGCTAAATGAGCTGATAGAAAGATCAACCGCATTAGAGCGTGAAATGCGGGAGAAGATCAGAAAAGTGGATGATGAACTGGCTGCTATACAGAAGAAGCAACAATATCTTGAAAATCAGGAATTAAAACTTCAAGAGAGTCATAGAAAAGCGATCGCGACACTTGAGAACCGTTATAATGCAGCGACCAAGAGAGCCCAAGAAGCACTTAAAGCCAAAGAATCAACGGAAGGAAGACGACTGCTTACTGAGGCGCACAAGTATAAAAGTTTTACGCCAAAAGAGACACCGACAGAAGAGAAAGAGCCATTGAAAGAGGGTGATAAGATCAAGTATCGATCCCACAAGGGTGTACTTCTCTCTATTCGCGGAAAAGAAGCAACCATAGAAGTAGACGGATTGAAGATGAGAGTTCCTCTTAAAGAGCTGAAAAAAAGAGGTGAAGAGCCAAAAGTTAAAGTACCTCAAAAGTCCAAAAAGGCCACAGTGGCAGTCGAAAAATCAAAGGCTTCGGTTTCTGTGAAGCTGCTTGGAATGTATGCGGATGAAGCACTGGATACGGTAGATAAGTTCCTCTCTGATGCAATGGTCAATAATCTTAATGAAGTGCAGATCATTCATGGAACAGGGGGTGGTGTACTGTCAAAAATGGTCACCGAGTATCTCAAAAAACATCCAAAGATCAAAAACTTTTATAGAATGCCGGGCAATCTCGGGATTACAATAGTTGAACTGTAGAAAAGATGGAATTCCAATGTGGTACAGGAAAGTAAAAAAGTATTTAGTATATCTGTCTGCAGTCGTATCGATCACTTTTTTTGTTACGGGGTGTGTAAAGCAACAGCTGTCACCTGTTTCCCCCGAACATCCTCCTAAAAAAGAGATACTAAAAATGCAGGTACACGCTACCGCATATACCTCACGACTGAAAAGAAAAAATGCCAAATATCCTGTCGGTGCATGGGGAGATGCATTGACTCCCACATGCCACTGTATTGCAGTCTCTGATGATCTGTTCAAAATGGGTTTAACCTACAAAACGAAGGTAAGAATTGATGGACTTTCCGGTGAGTATGTAGTAATGGATAGAATGCATCCCAAATGGAAGAAAAGAATCGATGTCTATATGGGAGATGATTTTAAAAGAGCAAGATACTGGGGTAACCGGATGGTAACCATACACTGGGCACAGCCTAAAGAGGAAAATGTAAGATAGAAAGATTCACGTATGTTTGATTTGCAAGGTGAGGAAAGAGATAAATTTAATAATATCTCCAAGTAAACGCTAACCCAAATCTTAACTCCAAAAGGTATAATATATCCCATTAATTTAGTTTAGGAGATTGCAGTGAATATTGCAGACGTAAAACAAGAGTTGAGTAGTGATGAAAAGGTACTTGAAAGTGCTTTTAAACTGGAAACACTCTATAAAAAATATAGAGTTGTGATCTGGAGTGTTATTGTTGTATTGATACTTTTATTTGTCGGCAAAAGTGTTATGACTGCAATGGAAGAGGCAAGATTGTCTGAGGCGAACAATGCACTTTTGACACTTCAGCAAAATCCTGAAGACACAGCAGCACTTAATACACTGAAAGAAAAAAACCCGGCACTTTTTGAACTTTATAGCTATGCACAAGCTTCAAAAACCGGGGATAAAAATACTTTGGCTATATTGTCTCATAGCAGCAATAGTGTGATTGCAGATGCAAGTGGATATACTTTGGCTGTAATGGAGGATAAAACTACAGATTCTGTGCTTTACAAAGAGATGACAACTTTGGAAGAGGCATATCTTGCTATACAAAACGGAGAGATGAAAAAAGCCCAAGAGAAGCTTAATATGATAGATCCGCGTTCACCAGTTGCAACACTGGCTCAGCTTCTTAAACATTCTACAATAAAGGCAAAATAATGAAATATTTGGCACTGGCTGGTGTTACAGCTGCTTTAATTTTTACCGGGTGTAGTAGTAAAAAGTATTTTGAGCCGGAACAAACGTTCAGTGCTTCTAAAGCGACAGGTAGTTATGAAAGCAAGATCATCTCTGTAAACAGAGACGGTGCTACTCTGGAAAACGGCCGATATATAAGTAAAAAAGAGGGTATACGATCAATCAGCCTTACCCAAGGATATAGATTATTAAGTGAAAATAACCGATATGTATTGGCATCCAATATCGAGGGGTCATTGAAAGTCATAGATAAGGATACCCGACAAACAGTAAGTGAGATCACTTTTGATTCTCCGGTAGTAACAGCATCTCTTCAGGGTGGAAAGATCGCTTATATCCTAAACAATAACTCATTTGGTCTTTACAATATGAATGCTAAGAAGAAGATGTTGGAGGAGAAGTCGGATGAAACATACGCGATCGATGTAAGAACTGCAACACCTATATTTATTGATTCGCTTACGGTTTTCCCTATGTTGGACGGAAAACTTATTATTGTAAACGGTTATGATACCACCAATGCAAAAGTAGTGTACCTCAGTAGTGAAAAGGCTTTTAACAATGTAATCTACCTTTCAAGAACCGGCAATACAGTGGTGGCAGCAACACCGAAAACATTGTTTACTTTGGGAGAAGCAGGAGAGCAGGAGTATCAGGCAAATATCTCTGATGTAGTCGTATCAGACGGTATGATCTATCTGTTTACTAAAGAGGGTGAGATCGTTAAGTTGAACAAGGCGTTGAATGTAATTAAAAATACAAAGTTCAAGTTTGCACACTACTCCGTTGCTACGGTAGATGGGGGAAAAGTATATGCACTTGATCAGCAGGGTTCACTGATCGTACTTGACACTTCTCTTACCAAAAGCAAGATCTATGATGTGGGTAAGGTTAAACATCCTGCATTTATCTCAGGGACTAAGCTCTACAAAGACGGAGACGTTATAGAGCTTTCAAAATTAGGTTATGAGTAAGAGTAATATTCTCATTGCTTTTGATGAGTATCTAAGTGTTACCAAAGCACTTGGTACTCTCACTATCTCCTCATATCTTTCCGATCTGGAACAGCTTGAAGTTTTTAGCAAAAAGGCATTAACGCAACTTGATACTAATGATGTTTTGAGCTTTTTGGCATCATTTGAAAATAAACGTACTCTCAATCGCAAGCTCTCGTCAATCAACGCTTTTTTTCAGTTTTGTCATATCCATGATTTTATTTCAAAAAAGATCAAAATACCAATGGCCAAGGTTCCCAAGAACCTTCCCAAATATTTAAGCAGTGAAGAGATCATGAAAAATCTTTCTTTGATTGATCGTTCTACGCTTATGGGAATGCGAGATTATGCATTGATACTTTTTTTATATGCAAGCGGTTGTCGTGTTTCAGAAGCATTGAACGTGCAAAGGGAAGATATCGTTGACGGTTGGTTGAAGATACGTTTTGCCAAAGGTGAAAAAGAGCGGGTCGTACCTCTTGCCCCAATTGCAATAGAAGCGCTTGCAACCTACCTTCAACATGAACAGATGCATAGCAGTTATCTATGGCTGAATTATCGCGGAGAGGTACTAAGCCGTATTTCGGCCTTCAAGGTAGTTAAAAAGTATCTGGGAGTCTCACCTCATGTATTGCGACACTCCTTTGCCTCCTCATTGATCATAGGAGGGGCAGACCTGCGTGTAGTGCAGGAATTGCTTGGTCACAGTTCACTGGAGACCACACAGATCTATACCCATATCCAAAAACAGAATCTGGCCGAGACAATGCGCAGTTATCATCCATTGAGTTAAATAGGGTATGATACAGGTATGAAAGAGATCACAGAGTATTTACAAAAAAAGAATCTAATCTTCAAATCATTCAAAGAGATCAAGCCAAAAGAACTGGGCTCTAGAAAAAAAGTAGAGATCTACCTTGGAGTTGACCTCAAAGGCTACTATTCATTAGTCATGCAGTTGGAAAAAAAGAGCAGGGTATTACAGAAAGAGGCGCATGAATTGATAGGATTACATGAGAAGCTTGAAAAGATGATAGAAGCAAAAATCACTCAAAAATATATCCTTATTCATGCACCGCTTTGTTCCAAAGCCAAGGCATTTTTGCAAGATCATGGTTGGACAGTCTGGAGCAAAGGGGTATCAAGCAGTGCAAAATAGACTTTTAGCCGATATCGGCAATACGCATGTGCATATCCTTGATAATGGGCAGATATTTCATTTGAAGCATGAAGAGGCTATCGATCACTATCAAGACCGTAAGCTTTACTATATCTCCGTAAGTCACACGCTCGATCAGAAGATCACCCAGATCCAGAACTGGGAAAATATCGCCGCTAAGGTGGTACTTCAAGGTGCTTATGAAACAATGGGTGTGGATAGAAAGGCACTTTGTTTAAGTCATAGAGACGGTATCTTTGTAGATGCAGGCTCAGCAATCACTGTAGATATAGTGAAAAACGGTACATATAAGGGAGGTTTTATCCTCCCCGGGATCAATGCATATCTTGATAGTTACCGCAGGATATCTCCGGCACTAGATATCAAGATCAATCAATCTATAGCCCTAGATAAACTACCCCTTACAACCAAAGATGGGATAAGCTATGGTATAATCGCGTCTATAAAAGCACTCATTGATCAGCATAGGGATGATCAACCCCTCTATTTTACCGGAGGTGACGGACAGTTTTTAAGCCGCTTTTTTGAAGATGCGATCTTTGATGAACGCTTAGTATTTGACGGGATGTATAACGCACTGGGTGCAAATTAAAAGTTAAGGACAGACTGTATGTTGACAGTAGCACTTCCAAAAGGAAGAATCGCAGAGCAGACGTTAGAGATCTTTGCAGAGATCTTTGGCGGAGAGTTTAAGTTTGAAGGACGTGAACTGATCCTGGATATGGGTGAATTCCGTTTTTTGAATGTTCGTAATCAGGATGTACCGACCTATGTAGAACATGGTGCAGCAGATATCGGTGTTGTCGGTCTTGATGTGATCACCGAAAAAGAATTGGATATCATCCAGCTTCTGGATATGCAACTTGGTAAGTGTAAAGTGGCAATCGGTATTAAAAATGAAGACGAACTGGATTGGAGCCGTCCGAATATCAAAATAGCGACAAAAATGGTCAACATTACCAAGGATTATTTTGCACAAAAAGCAGTAGGCGTAGAAGTGATCAAGCTCTACGGTTCTATCGAACTGGCACCACTGGTTGGACTTGCAGATGCGATCGTGGATATCGTGGAGACAGGTAATACCATGAGAGAGAACGGTCTGAAAGTAGCTGAAGATATCATGGATTCTTCAGCACATCTTATCGCGAACAAAAACAGCTATTATGCTAAAAAAGATGAGATCCTTTCACTTTATGAGAAGATCAAAGAAGTGGTAGAACGTGCCAACTAACACTTCAGAGTCACTTGACCTCTATGCCAAAGTAGAGGATCTTCTAGGTATAGAAGAAGCAACTCCCCGTCTCTATGCCCATTATCTTCTTTTTTTACAATCTATTCAACCAAAAACCCTACTTGATGTCGGATGCGGTTCTGGCGATTTCCTGGTACAGATGAAAAAAGCATTGAAATTGGATGAAGCCAAAGGGGTTGACCTGAGCCCTATCATGGTCGAGCGAACCAAAAGCAAAGGGGTAGATGCAGAATGTATCGACCTGTGTGATCTTGATGGCAAATATGATGTGATCACGGCAGTGTTTGATATGGTGAACTACCTTGATGCAAAATCACTTAAAAGATTTTTGGGATGTATTGCAGATCATCTCAATGATGGTGGTTACTTTGTCTTTGATGTCAATACACTCTATGGATTTGAAAATGTCGCTGTGGGGGCCTTCATCGTAGATGATGAAGAGCGTTTTTTGGCCATTGACAGTGATTTTGAGAAGAAAACATATGAGATGGAACTTACCCTCTTTGAAAAAAAGAATAACTCTTTTGTTAAATCAAAAGAGATGATCACACAGCACTTTCATACCCTTAGAGCACTCTCTTCTCATAAAGGATTGGAACTTATCAAATCTGATGAGGTAGAACTCTATGAGATGGGAGAGCCGGATAAGCTCTTTATCGTGTTGCAAAAACGTTAACTGATATTCCCTACAAGTAATATAAAATTTAAATTATAAAACGCATGAAGAATAATACCGGGCACTATGCTTTGGTATTGTTCTTTAAAATAGCCAAATACTAAAGATGGAAAAAAAACCAGTAAGACCCAGATAGCCTGATGGTAAAAAAAATGGATTGCGGCAAAAAGGACAGAGGTCAGTATATTGGATAATGAGAGATAAAAAAATAAAGGAAATCGGTTGGTTTTAGTGGCAATGTACTCTTGAATCATCCCACGGAATGCCAACTCTTCAATTACCGGGAAAATGATCACTCCCCATAAGAGTATTTGTTTCTTACCAAATAGTTCTTCATAAATCAGAGACTGTGATGTAAAAAAGACATGATAAACAAGACAAAATAGCGGAGCAGCAAGTAGTGCAGCTCCGTAGTGTAGTTCTCTTTTCCCCATCATTTACTTTATGAATTTCCGTCTCCACGGATAGAGAAGAGAGAGCATGAAAAGCATGAAGAACATTGCATCAAACTTTTTAAGATTTGGATTGTATGTACAACCGCCGCCGCCACCACCGCTGCTTGATATAGGTGCTTCATTAGCATGAGAGAGCATAGCTCCTGCATTTAATAAACCTGAGGTTGCAATCTTTGTTTCATAGGTACTTTTATACGTTACATTATTCAGTAGGATCTGTTTTCTTTGGCTCGCATTGAGATTATTGTCTATAGAGGCTAGGAGTGCTATCGCACCAGATACATGAGGCGTTGCCATTGATGTACCACTGTAAGCCGCATAGTTGTTATGATTAATTGTACCGCTTGTGATCGAGATATCATCAATATTGTATCCTTGGTAGACTATACTGCCGTCACTGATTCTCGTTAAGGCTACACGTAAGTTTGAGACTAGGTATTCTTTTGGTATGAGAAAAGAAAATTCCGTCCAATTTGGGATGTTACCTGAAATTGGACTGAAAGAGTACCAGCTTGCTCCTTCATCTTTAGAAAGTTGGATATTAAGAGTATCCCAATCTGTTTCAGTTCTTCCATAAATTTTAAGAGAAATACATACTCCTGCGTTCTCTGTTGAAGTAGCTCCTGAAAGGTTGATAGTATTTTTTGTAAGGGCAATTTGTGTTCTATTATTGTTGTAAGTAGTTCCGGGACTATCACTCAGTGAATAAAAAGGTGATGTAAAAAGTAAATTATCAAGCTGCCAATGTTCACTTGGAATATCTGTTTTTGAGAGATCACTTGTATTGTATGTAAGAAATTCCCATTTATTTGTTCCATTTTCAAAATCATCTGTAAAGAAAATATCTGTGTTATTAGGAGTACAGGTACTTGGAATAGTACTCCATATTTCTACTCCTGGGGCAGCAAGATCCACTGAAATCATACCGTAGTTCGAAAAAGAGGCTAGGTTACCATTGATGTCTGACGCTGCAACAGAAACAACGTTAGCTGTCGTATAACTTGCAGGATAAGTCGGTGTAGCATCATTATTGGTTCCTTCGTTGCCTGCAGCAGCAACAAAAAGGATGTTTTCATTATTTGCTGTTTGCACTGCTTGTTCAAATGTGTAGTCTTCTCCTACTCCACCCCATGAATTATTTAGAGCAACAATATTAATACCGTCTTGTTTGAGTGCATTAAAGTAATTGACACATTCCAATGCATCACTTGTATAACCTTCTCCTGCCGAGTCTAGAAACTTACAGACTGCCATTTTGACATTCCAGTTGACACCTGTAACACCATTTGCATTATCACCGACTGCACCGATCGTCCCGGCAACATGTGTTCCATGCATATTATCATCCATGGGATCGCTGTCACCGTTAAAAGTATCAATACCGTGGATATCATCTACATATCCATTATGATCGTCATCTTTCCCGTTGTCGGGGATCTCATTGGGATTTGTCCAGATATTTGCACTTAGGTCACTGTGGGTATAGTCCACACCAGAATCAATGATACCTACTACAACTTCATTTGAACCTGTACTGAATTCCCATGCTTCTGTTACGTTGATATCTGTGATGGGAACATTGTTATTGTCCAGCCCCCACAGATCTTCGAACTTTGGGTCATCAGGTATCACCTCGTATGTATGAACCACATGATCTTCTGTAACACTTTCTACTCCAGGCATTTTTTTGATGGTTTCTATGAGCTCATCGATACTTAATGTAGAAGAGGAGATAACTAAAACCTGTTTTTGTGCTGGTGCCTCAGTAGAACTTGCATCGTTGTTTTTCTCTTTTGCTTGGACAAGTGGGAAACTTTTTTTGATTTTAAAGTTACTTTTATTCGTATCAACTGCTTGCATGAATGATACCTGTGCATCTTTGCTGTTCAATATAGCAATGACCTGTACATGTTTCTTTTGAGGGATCTGTGTATCAGTAGGCTTGGATTTTACTTCGATAGTATCTATAAGCTTTTGCATTACCGTTGAATTATCAGATAGGGCAGGTAATGTAAGCAGGCTGGTTATCATTAAACCTATAAAGTATTTTTTCATTATAAACCCCTTTTGCTTATCTATAATAAGTATATCTAATTATTGAGAAGTAATAATAAAAATTGTAAAAATAATAAGGTGAAAAAGAAAAGTGAAAGTAAAGGATTTAAACTTTCCACCAAGTGGTGGAGAGTTTTTTTATTTGATCATCTCAAATGGAGATTCTACAACGTTCTTT